>JAIEBK010000079.1:0-10145 GCA_029070945.1 Muribaculaceae bacterium | reverse complement strand
CGGCGCGCAACTCCTCCCATCACGTCCCAGAGCATTGCCTTGGTGAGTATCTCGTCGACACGGTCACTTCCGTCACAGATCATTCCGAAACCACCGTTGATAGATTTTCCTATGCCGACTCCACCTCCGTTATGAAGAGCGACAAGACTCATGCCACGCGCGCAGTTGCCCGCAAAGCACTGTATCGCCATGTCTGCCATTACGTTAGATCCGTCCTTTATATTTGAAGTCTCACGGAAAGGTGAATCCGTACCGCTTACATCGTGGTGGTCTCTTCCAAGCATTATCGGACCGACTTCTCCTTTACGAACCATATCGTTGAACTTCAATGCTATCTTAAGTCGTCCCATAGCGTCCTGATAGAGGATTCGGGCCTGTGTGCCTACCACAAGTGCGTTTTTCTCAGCATCCCTAATCCATACCCAGTTATCCATATCCTGACCGCGGCGATCTTTGGGAATACAGTCCATAGCGGCTTTATCGGTTTTCACAAGGTCTTCATGCTTTCCGCTGAGACAAACCCATCGGAAGGGCCCGTAACCGAAGTCAAAAAGCATCGGACCCATAATGTCTTCCACGTAGGAGGGCCATATGAAACCGTCTTTCTCGTCTACCCCGTTTTTGGAAAGTTCCTTAACCCCGGCGTCATACATTGCCTTCATGAAGGAATTGCCGTAATCGAAGAAATACGTTCCGCGGTCGACGAGTGTCCTGATAGCAGCATAATGGCGGTGAAGAGTCTTGTCAACGAGACGTCGGAACTCCTCGGGATCGTCATGGAGAAGTTTCGTGCGTTCTTCGAAAGAAAGTCCGGCAGGACAATAACCACCTTCATACACAGCGTGGCATGATGTCTGGTCACTCAGAAGCTCGATCTTCTTTTCATTTTTCACGGCATATTCGAGAAGATCCACTATATTACCATGGTAAGCGATGGAAAGAGGCTTTTTTTCAGTCATCGCTTCCTCCGCGAGACGGAAAGCCTCGTCAAGATCGTCAGTCACAACCTGAACCCATCCCTGATTCTTACGGGTCGCGATACGTGAGGCATCCACCTCAGCAACTATAGAGACAGCTCCGGCGATGTCAGCGGCTTTAGGCTGTGCCCCGCTCATTCCGCCGAGACCGGAACTTACAAACAGATGTCCGCGAAGATCACCGTCTTGCGGAACGCCGAGTTTCATGCGCCCGGCATTCAGAATGGTATTGAAAGTACCATGTACGATACCCTGTGGTCCGATATACATCCAGCCGCCGGCGGTCATCTGACCATAATTGGCGACTCCCATCTGCATTGCCTCGTGCCAGTCATGAAGGTTATCGAACATGCCCACCATCATTGCGTTGGTGATGATCACGCGCGGAGCCTCAGGTCGCGAAGGGAACAGACCGAGAGGATGACCGGATTCCACTACAAGTGTCTGGTCTTCTGTCAGATTTTCCAGATATTTCTTTATAAGGCGATATTGAAGCCAATTCTGACATACCTGTCCGGTCTCTCCGTAAGTGACAAGTTCATATGGATATAGTGCTATATCAAAGCAAAGGTTATTGTCGATCATCACCTGAAATGCCTTTCCTGCAAGACATTTCCCCTTGTATTCATCTACGGGTTTCGCCTTCAGATCTCCCTCCGGACGCCAGCGGTAGGCATATATGCGTCCACGGGCACGCAATTCCTCGAGAAATTCAGGAGCCGCTTTCGCATGAAGTTCCTCCGGAAGATAACGGAGTGCATTCTTGAGAGCGGTTATTGTCTTTTCGGGAGTGAGGGTGTAGTGTCGGTCCGGAGCGCGGCGTATTCCGTCAGCAAACTTCGGATCTTCGGGCCATTCGGCTGAAAGAAGTATTCTATTGTCAGTCATATATCAGGTCAGTTATAGTCATGTGCAATCATTTATGTCCGCCTATAGCGCACACTCTACAAAGTTAATGAAAATTTGCCAAATATCAATAAAAATTAAAAAAAATTTAGTTAATTTTGCATCACACTTAAGCTACAGCTATATGACAGACAAAACAATCAGACTGCTCCTCATAGTAGACCCCCAGATAGACTTCATCAACGGCAGTCTTCCCGTGCCCGGTGCGGAACAAGCCATGAATGCCCTGGCCGAATATGTCGATCTCTGCGGCATGGATTATACACTCATATGTGTCACCTGTGACCGGCATCCTCTGCGTCATGTATCTTTCAAAAAATTCGGAGGCCAATGGCCGGCTCATTGCATCGAGTCATCCGTGGGAGCTGCCGTCTGGCCTACACTCATGAAGGCCCTTGAAAAGCATTCCGACTCCGTACGATTCCTATACAAAGGGGAAAGCCTTGACAAAGACGAGTATTCCATCTTCCAGTCAGATAAAGGGGCAGCAGATATGGATAAATATATACGGCATTCACATATATCACACATTGATATCTGTGGTCTTGCCGGAGATGTCTGTGTAGCCAACACTCTCCGGGACGCACTACGCCTCTACCCCGACATCCGCTTTTCCATTCTCCACAAATTCACAGCCTATCTCAAAAGCTAATTGAAGTTATTCCCCCCTCTTTTCAAATCACCTGATTGGCAAAGATAAATAGATTCATAATGTAAGCAGGAGGAAAGTCAAATAGAAATTCCTCCTGCTTACTATCATTTCATTCAATTCTCACTTTTAAGATCTCTGTGCCTGAAGTAAATCCTGATGATCTATTTTTTTAAAGTAAAATATTGAAAGTTTTACCGCCTTATGTGAAAATCATATTTCCGTGTGAAGCGTTAATTTTGTAGTATTAATTAAAGACCAATTAATTATGGACAGACCTTATATTTTATGCCACATGATGCAATCGGTCGATGGCCGAGTAGCTTGTGATATTTATAGTATAAATATTTAGAAATATTAAATATTATGGAAGAAAAGATAATAGATCCACGTGTGCCCAACAATGACCGTCAGGCTGATGGAATCCGCACCGCACAGCTTACCTTCAAACTCAATCATACAATGCCGTATACTCCGGAATATAACGAGGTACTGCACGAACTCTTCCTGGATAATCTCGGTGAGGGAAGTCTGGTAATGGCACCCTTGACTATGATGCTGTCAAGAGAGGTCAAAATCGCCAAAAACGTAATGATAATGGGTGGTTGTCTTATGATGTCGGCAGGAGGTATAACTATAGACGATGATGTGATGATTGCTGCGAACGTGCAGTTGATAACAAACAACCACGACATGTATGACCGTAGTCTGCTCCGTTGCAAACCAATTCATATCAAACGCGGTGCATGGATCGGTGCAGGTGCTTCGATAATGCCGGGTGTTACGGTAGGACGATATGCTGTAGTTGGAGCAGCTTCTGTTGTGACGCACGATGTGCCGGATTATGCTATAGTTGTAGGCTCTCCGGCGAAGGTGGTTAAACATCTCGAAAAAGAGAAATTTCCAAATGAATAATCTCTATAATATCAGCGTGATGAAAAATATTCTCAAAACACTGTTGGTCACACTCTGCTCGATTTCCTGTCTTTCGGCTTGTGCCTCAAACAATTCGGATAAACAAACAAATAAGGAAGATAAAACTATTATGAATACAGACGGAAAGAAATTAGTGGTATTCTTCTCCCATACGGGAGAGAACTACAATGTAGGATATATTGAAAAAGGCAATACACATATCATAGCCGATATGATAGCCGATGCAACCGGAGCGGATACTTTTGAAATAGTTCCGGAAAAAGGTTATCCCAAGGATAGTTATAATGAGTGCATAGAAATAGCCAAAAAGGAACTTCAGCAGAATGCCCGTCCTGCCGTCAATGGAGATGTGAAGGTGGAGGATTATGATGTGGTCTTCATAGGCTATCCGCAATGGTGGGGAGAACCGCCGATGTGCGTCTATACATTCATCGAGAAGCACGACTGGAATGGAAAGACTGTCATTCCGTTTGTGACGCATGAGGGCAGTGGCATAGGCGGTACCGACCGCAAGATCGCGGCTGCATGTAAAGGAGCCAACACTTTAACAGGAAAAGGTCTTGCAGTTCAGGGAAAAACTGCACAGGAGAATCAGGCTTTCGCACAGAAGAGTGTTGAGCGTTGGCTGGATGGTCTTGGAATTAAGAAATAAGATAAGAAAGGAATAATATGAAAACAGTAAAACTTAGCAACGGCGTTGAAATGCCGCAGATCGGCTACGGAGTCTATCAGGTGGACCCGGCAGAATGTGAGAGATGTGTGAGCGATGCCCTGAAGGTAGGTTATCGCATGATAGATACCGCTCAGGCCTATAATAATGAAGAAGGCGTTGGAGCCGCAATAGCAAAAAGCGGTATTCACCGCAAAGAACTTTTCATTGTCTCAAAAGTCTGGATTTCAAACTATGGCTATGAGAAGGCAAAAGCCTCGATTGACGAAAGCCTCCGCAAGCTCGGTACTGATTACATCGACCTGATGCTGCTTCACCAACCTTTCTGCGATCGCTATGGAGCGTACCGTGCTCTTGAGGAGGCTTACAAGGAGGGTAAACTCCGTGCTATCGGTGTCAGCAATTTCTATCCGGACCATCTCATCGACCTTGCCAACAACGTGGAGATTCCGCCGATGGTGAATCAGGTTGAGACCCACGTGTTCGACCAGCAGATCGAAGCTCAGAAATATATGGAAGAACTTGGATGCCGCATCATGTCGTGGGGTCCTCTTGCAGAAGGACGAAACAATTTCTTTACAAACTCGGTACTTGAAGCCATCGGTAAGAAATATGGCAAGAGTGTGGCTCAGGTGGCTCTCCGCTGGCTTGTGCAACGCGGTGTGATAATCATACCCAAATCAGTACATATCGAACGCATGGAGCAGAATCTCGACATCCTTGACTTCACACTAAGCGACGAGGATATGGCCGAAATCGCTCGGCTCGACACGGGCAAGAGCCTGTTCTTTAACCATCATGACCCGGAGGTCGTGAAGATGTTCATGGGCTGGAGATAAGAAACTAATAACGAAAAAAAGTCATGCCTAAGATACCTTAGCGCGTGGCTTTTTTTTTGCACCTGCGGTACGGAATTTCACCGGTGACATCCCTATATGCTTCACGCAGAAACGGCTGAAATAGCTCAATGATGAGAAATTCATTTCATCGGCAATCTGTGAGACAGACATGTTGCTGTTTTTAAGATATTCCAATGCAATTGCTGTAGCAGCGTTGTTGATATGTGTTGAGATACTTGTACCTGTCACTCGTTTTATCGTATCCGAAAGATACTTAGGAGTTACGTGAAGTTGCTCCGCATAGTGTGATACTTCACGTTGAGTCTTGGGTCTTCCTCCTTCAATCAATGTGAAGAACTGGGTTGTGATATATCCGACTCTGTCAGTAGTGAGGATATTGTCGTTTGTCTTGGCATGAAAGTCAAACAGGTCATAAACCATTGTCTGCAAAAGACTTCCCATGAGCTCCTGATAGAAACGGTGGTCAATGTTGTCAATTCGGTTCCTAATATTGGCAAGGTCGGTTCTAAAACGCCCAGCATCTAAATCGGTTACCTTGATAATGGGATTGTCAAAAAGGCTTACACAACCTTGAATGGCGTAATTATTGGCAGGCAAAAGATTGTGAAGGAATTTGTCGGAAGCGGCAATATATTCACACTTACAATCAACGTCAGTTTCAATTTCGGTAACCAATTGAGGACGGGAAATCACGGCGATGTCGTTTTCAGACATTGTGAAGATACGGTCGTTGTATCTGAAACTGCATTCTCCCTCCGTACATATCAGATGTATCACACAGTCATAGAATGCCGGGGAATTTATCAGACTCAGATCCTCGGAGAAAACAATCAGTTCGTGTAAGTGTTTTGCCATAATGCAAAGTTAACAAAATTGGTATAATTGTGCAAATATTGACAGTAGTTTGGTTATAAGAATACTCCGCAGTTATGCTGACTTAAAATTATACCGTTTCTTTCATATAAATTCTGCGAATGGGAAAATGTCTGCTTTTGTATGGCTTTGCCAATAAAAATTGCCACTTACGAAAATATCCTGTAACAACCCGATGCGTTTTTTCGTCATAAAGATATAACCGGATTTAGTTTCTGACTGAAAAAATGACAGACGGAGAGTTCAACAGGACAGTAATTCCACAGTATCGACAAATGTATGCCACTGCATTTGCGATTCTCCGTGACCCTGACGATGCCTCCGATGCAGTCCAGGATACCATCTCGTCATTATGGCAGAAACATGCTTCTATGGCAAAACCGGACAATGCGGTTGCTTTCTGCAATCAGACAATCAGAAACCATTGCATAGATCGAATTAGGAATAATTCAAAGCGATATTTCGAAAGAATAGACTCGTTGTATCAGATCCCGAACGGATCTCATGCGGATTCAGAAATCTCCCTAAGCTCAACATCAGCATTCATCATAAAATGTCTGGCTAAACTTAATAAAAGACATAGGAAAGTTCTTACCCTCAGTATTTTCAGCCAGCTATCCAACGAAGAGATAAGCACCGCCACAGGAGAATCACCTGAAAATGTAAGGGTAATCCTGAGCAGAGGTAGAAAAATCATTAAAGAATACCTGAAAAATGAAAACTAAATTCGATATAGACGCCATAAGGGTACTGCTTCATAAATACTATGAAGCAAAAACAATTCCTGAAGATGAACTTCTTCTTCAGACATTCTTCCGTGATACGCCACCCGAAGAAATCCCTGAAGATCTGGCAGAAGACGGATATCTCTTTTCATCTCTGGAAAAGCTTCACCCATCCGATGCGGAGATGGAAATACCGGAAAGTCTTTTTGAGACAATCTCTGAAATTACTGGAATTTCCGAAATCAAGCATCCTATTGAAATACGTAGGAATTGGCCAAGACGCATAGGATATGTCATTGCTGCAGCCTGTGCATGTATTTTGGTTGCATTAGGTATAAAACATAATACTGCCTCCGAAGATATCGAAATCAAACCTAAGGAGTATGCAGCTGAATCACCGACTGACTCCCCTTCTGAGCCAAGGACTGAGCCATCTGTTTTGCCAATTAACGAAGTGAACCGGCCAGCTTCTCATGAACCGAATCAAATGTCCAATACGCGTAGCTCCCGTCGGAGAAATGTAATGGCTGAGAAGACAGTTGTCTCCAATGAGGTTGAAGATGGATTCATTGAGATTACCGATCCGGAAGAAGTTGAGAGAATAGCATTAGAAATCGGAAAACTTATCTCAAGAAACAGTGAAAAGGCCAACGATGCCATCATCCGGATTGGACAAACCGTGGAAGATTATAAACAACTGACAAAATCTATAATGCAATGAAATCAATAAAACCTCTGCTTTGTGCGCTTCTATGCATCATGACCATCATATCCTGTTCGGCTCAGCGAACATTTTCCGAGATAGCCTCTGACAAAGGTGTGACTTCGGTATTCGTAGGAAAGACCATGCTGAAGCTCGCAGGATCTTCAATGTCACTTGCTGCCAATCAGTCTGCTATTGATGTTTCAAAAATAATAAAAGACCTGTCTTCTATTGAGATTATCAATTGCAACGACAGAAAAGTCCTGCCTGCAATAAAGAATAAATGCCAAAAGATTCTTGCTGAATATCCTTTAGAGGTGATTACGGAAGTCACTGACAACGGAGAAAATGTAGAGATTTCCGGTATTTTGGATAAGGAAGGTCGTTTCATGGAAATGCTCTTGATATCAGTCTCGGACGATGATGAGATCACTTATATCCTCATGAAAGGAAAGATCGATGTTGTAACTCTCAACAACGCCATATTTGCAAACTGACACATACTACTTTATGAAAAAAATAATTTTCACCATAATTCTGATTCTAAGCTGTTTATTGGGAAATGCGATGAAAGTTGAGCAGCTTCTGAAGATCTGTAAAAATCAACCGGACATCCAATATGAGGAAATAAAAGGAAAGGAACTAAAAAAACTTTTAGAAGATCCGACTACATCGGAAATAGAAAAGGAAGTAATCCGCAATTCCAGGAAGATAGTCATTTTGGGATTTATGTCCGGTGTGGAGGAAAATAAAAGCATCATTTCCAATCTCAATTCTTTGAAAGGGTATAGCCTTGCGATGTCATTTACCATGACCGTACTACATTTCGATTCTCTCATTGCAGTAGATGTATACAGCGAAGACAAGCCATCAGGAGAAATCCTCATCAAGCCAATTTTCCTATTAAATCTATGGGGAATTACCGGATTGGTCTATATCGATGGTAAGATAAGACCTGAGACTGCTAAGGATTTCATTCAGGTGACTTATAATACCAATTTTAATAATTCTGATTCATCAAAAAAGCATTCAGTACTTGACCGACTCGACATCCAGCGGAGTATCTACCCGCAGGAGAAACTTCATGTTGTAACCGACCGCGACCTCTACTGCGGCGGAGATACGATCTGGCTACGAGCATTCATTGTGGATGCCGACACTCATGTTCAGACCGCTATAAGCAAGTATGCATACGTCGAACTCCTCACACCTTTCGGATATGCAGACAAACGCGTCAAGCTCATGGAACGTGACGGAGTCTATGCCGGATACATACCGGTAGACGAAGATATATATGAAGGGGATTACACTCTGGCTGCTTATACTGCGTATGCTGAAAACCAAGGTTCGGACTACTTCTTTCGCAAGCCTCTCAAGATATTGGCTCCCCAAAGCTCAAAATACGTGATCGACTCTGAATTCTCACCTTCCGGAGAAGGCCAGGTAAAAGGCAATTTCAAAATCAAGGCCATCGACAACGCTCCAGTCAATTATAAGGTAATGTCATGGACTATGCCTAACGGAGATTTTCTGGAAATGCCCCATGCTAAAAATGGAGTCACCCGACAGTTCAGCCGTGACAAAGACGAAAACGTGGTGCTCGTAAAGTTTGGCGACTACGGTCGGTTCTTTCCGGTGGAATATCCCGTTGAAAAAACCGAGTTAGCTTTTTATCCGGAGGGTGGATGGCTAATTGAAGACCAACCGTGTACCGTCGCCTTCAAGGCTACAGACGAAAATGGAAAAGGTGTTTCGGTTTCCGGGGTGATCAAGGATGATTTGGATGAAGAAATCGCAAACTTCAGTACTGTACATAATGGGATGGGTAGCATTATGTTCATCCCTGAATCGGGACGGACTTATACTGCGCACTACACCGGACCGGAAGCAGAACCAAGAACTGCTGAAATTGGATCCGCTAAATCAGACGCAGTGTCACTTCGCTATGGATCAGCCGGAAGTAAAGGTATATTCAGCGTTGCCGGAGGTTATGATAAGGAGCTCGAATTAGTGGTGGCCTTAAGAGGCGCGGGCGTAATGAACACCCCTATTTCAGCCGCCTCTCCCCTCTCTTTTGAAAAAGAGAAGATGCCGGCAGGACTCTATCAGGCTCTGCTTGTATCCAGAACCGACAACGCAGTGCTTAGCGAACGTTTATTTTTCATTGGAGCCGACAGATTGAATCCTGCTGTGACTTCCCTTAACACAGACTCTACGTCAATACAATTCAAGATGCCTGAGGGACTTTCGGGCGACTGCAGTGTCAGGATCACCAACCGACGTTTGGATCCGGGGAATTCAGAAAATGATATTCGGACGCAGCTACTTCTCCAAAGTGAACTTCGCGGACGCATTGAGAATCTAAGTTACTATTTCAATTCACCTGACCGTGAAAGGGAACGGAACCTTGACCTTCTTATGATGGTCAACGGATGGAGCCGATATAACATTCCTGATGCCATCCAAGGAAAGTATGAAGAACCTAAGATTCCACTTGAAATTGGACAGGAAGTATCGGGCCAGGTCCGTTCTCGATGGAAAAACTCACCGATGGAAGGGGTTATGGTCAGTGCGATTGTGCCTCAAAAGAATTTCGGCACCTTTGCGGACACGGATTCCAACGGCATATTCCACCTCAATGGTTTCGATTTTCCGGAAGGAACACCTTTCATACTCAAGGCAATGAACGAAAAGGGTGGTCTGGAAGCAAACTATGATATCTTTGAAGACAGATTTCCCGCAACCGAGTGTCTTCCTCCCTTATATCCTTCTGCCTCCACGGCAGAGATCAGTGATTTTTTCAAGGGAAGCAGATGGATCCTGCTTGATGAAGTCAAGGTGCAGGC
>JAIEBK010000078.1:2666-9422 GCA_029070945.1 Muribaculaceae bacterium | reverse complement strand
AATATATATTTCCTTATTTTCATTATGTTTTATTGTCGGAGTTTTCAGAGTTATCCGGATTTTTAATCTTAATAGATATTTAGATCAAAATTCGACCTTGGGAGCCTTGTTGGCACCGGCCTCAGCCTTGAACTGTTCCTTCTCCTTGAATCCGAACCAGCCGGCATAAATGGTGGTAGGGAACTTCTTGATGGAGGTATTGTATTCCTTCACAGCCTGAGTGTAGCGTTCACGCTCGGTGGCTATACGATTTTCCGTACCCTCGAGCTGTGTCTGGAGATCAATGAAGTTCTGATTGGCCTTTAGGTCGGGGTAAGCCTCCTTCACAGCATTGACATAAATATCAAGAGCACCCTTAAGCTTACTCTGCGCTTCCTGATACTGCTGAATGTTCTGTTGCGGATTCTCGACAGCCTCCGCAGCATTGTAAGCCTCGGTGAGCCCGGATCGCGCCTGAGTGACCTTGATAAAGGTCTCACTCTCATGCTCCGAATAACCCTTGACAGTATTCACGAGGTTGGGAATGAGGTCGGCCCGGCGCTGATACTGGTTTTCGACCTGTGCCCATGCCTGATCTACCGTCTGCTCCTTCTCCACAAGAGAATTGTAGTTGCAGCTTGTGAGCGTGGACAACATCAGGACCGCCACCAAGGCGAGAGCTATCTTGCTTATTACTTTTTTCATATCTTGATTTGGTTTAATTAGTCTAATTGGCCTAATTAGCCCAATAAGTCCAATCGGGTTTATTCACAAAATTATCCACCGGATCAGAGCAATTTCTTAAGCAGTGAGTTGAGCGAAACTTTTTCTGCCAGAATCTTCTCGAGGTCGTCGATGTTGACACGCTCCTGCTCCATTGAGTCACGGTGACGCAGAGTCACGGTGTTGTCTTCAAGAGTCTGATGATCGACCGTAATACAGAAAGGAGTGCCTATAGCATCCTGACGACGGTAACGTTTTCCGATGGAGTCCTTCTCATCAACCTGGCAGGTGAAATCGAAGCGTAGCTTATGCTGTATCTCACGGGCTTTCTCTGGAAGACCGTCTTTCTTCACAAGTGGAAGAACAGCGCACTTGACGGGCGCGATAGGAGCCGGGAAATGGAGCACTACGCGGCGGTCGCCGTTGCCGAGATCCTGATCCTCGTAGCAACTGCACAGGACACTGAGGAACATACGGTCAACACCGATCGATGTCTCTATGACATAGGGGACATAGCTCTGATTAAGCTCAGGATCGAAATACTGGATCTTCTTGCCTGAAAACTTCTCATGCTGGCTCAGGTCGAAGTTAGTACGGGAATGTATGCCCTCCACTTCCTTGAAACCAAACGGCATCTCGAACTCGATGTCTGTAGCTGCGTTGGCATAGTGAGCCAGCTTCTCATGGTCGTGGTAGCGATATTTGGCGTCGCCGAGACCGAGAGCCTTATGCCATTTAAGACGCGTAGCACGCCAGTAATCAAACCATTTCATCTCCTCACCGGGACGAACAAAGAACTGCATCTCCATCTGCTCGAACTCGCGCATACGGAAGATGAACTGACGGGCTACGATCTCATTACGGAATGCCTTTCCGATCTGCGCGATACCGAAGGGGATACGCATGCGGCCGGTCTTCTGCACGTTGAGGTAGTTGACAAAGATACCCTGGGCGGTCTCAGGACGCAGATATACGTCCATAGCGCCGTCTGCAGTAGAACCCATCTCCGTCTTGAACATAAGGTTGAACTGGCGGACGTCGGTCCAGTTCTTGGTGCCACTGATAGGATCCACGATCTCATAGTCGAGGATGATCTGCTTCAGGTCAGCGAGATCATTGGCGTTCATAGCGTCGGAGAAACGCTGGTGCAGCTCATCACGCTTCTTCTGGTGTTCGAGAACACGTGCGTTTGTGGCACGGAACTGTGCTTCGTCGAAAGCATCGCCGAATCTCTTGGCTGCCTTTGCCACCTCCTTATTAATCTTGTCGTCGATCTTGGCAATCTCGTCTTCGATCAGGACATCGGCACGGTAACGCTTCTTCGAGTCGCGGTTGTCGATCAGAGGATCATTGAATGCGTCTACATGTCCGGAAGCCTTCCAGATAGTAGGATGCATGAAAATGGCTGAGTCGATGCCGACAATATTGTCGTGAAGCATTGTCATGGCTTCCCACCAATAGCGTTTGATGTTGTTTTTGAGTTCCACGCCGTTCTGGCCGTAGTCATAGACGGCACTTAGGCCATCGTAGATTTCCGATGACTGAAATACAAATCCGTATTCTTTGGCATGAGCCACTATCGTCTTGAAGACATCTTCCTGTTTTGCCATATTCTTTTATTTAAGTTTCGCAAGCTCAATTTAAGGGTTATAAAGGTTAAAGGGTTAAAAGAATATTCCCTTGGGTGAGCTTATGGTGAATTTAAAATGCAAATTTAATCATTTTTTTTTAAACTTCGGACGAATTAACAGTTTTTTCCATTTTTTTGTGGGATATAAAGCAGATACGGGAGCCGTTCTATTCAATTTCCGCTACATGAAAGCAAGTAAGCAGCTTAGTAAAAACGAACTCTAAAACAGTCAAAGAGTCTGCCGCCCGGACAATAAATACAGATAAAATGCAAGAAATATGAAAAATAAGGGAAGATTGTCGTTTTTTTTTGCTAATTTTGTAATATAATTCAAAAATACAGCAAAATTTGAGAAAGATAGGCATACAGGGAATACCCGGATGTTTCCATGACATAGCCGCACACGAATGGTTTTCGGATGAGGAAATCGAAACTATAAGTTTCGCCTCATTCGACGACATGTTTGCGGCTCTTGGTGAGAACACAGAGCTTATGGCGGCTGTGGCTATCGAAAACACCATTGCCGGCGCCCTGCTGCAGAATTTTGAATATATACGCAAAAGCGGACGCAAAGTGATCGGAGAGTGTAAAATACGAGTGTCACATTCTCTATGCGCCCTGCCCGGGACCAAGATATCAGAGGTAAAGGAAGTCAGATCGCACTATATGGCGCTGCTTCAATGCCGGCAGTTTCTTGCCCACCATCCGCACATTCAGAAAATCGAGGATTTCGACACCGCAGGATGCGCGAGAAAGGTGGCGGAGGAGAACATGACGGAGACTGCGGCGATAGCCCCCGCATATGCCGCCAGACTGTATGGACTTGACATTCTCGCCGAAGGAATAGAGGACGACAACCGCAACTTCACACGTTTTCTTATAATCGGAAGACCAGACTCCCCCACTCCGGATGACGCAGACAAGATTTCGGTCGCCTTTACGGTGCCTCACGAGAAAGGAGCATTGTCGAAGGTACTTACAATTCTCACCTTCTACGACGTCAACCTCACGATGCTTCAGTCTATGCCGGTGGTAGGGCATGAATGGGAATACCGTTTTTACGCCGACCTGACATTCGATGACAGAGAACGATGCCAACAGGCCCTGAACGCCGTCAAGCCCCTCACAAGCGACTTTCGCATACTGGGCGTATACAAACGATCAACGATTAACGATTAACGATCAAAATATCAATAGCGGACCTAAGGACCTTAAAGTCCTTAGAGAAATCCAAAACCCACACAACTCAATATGACAGATATAAAGCCCCTATTCGACGATGCTTCCATCATGAAGGAGCCCATAATAATAGCCGGACCATGCTCTGCCGAAAGCGAACAACAGATGCTTACGACCGCCCGTGAACTCGCGGCAGGAGGAGTGAGGATCTTCCGCGCAGGAATCTGGAAACCACGCACCATGCCCGGATGCTTCGAGGGAGTCGGCCTCGCCGGCCTCCCCTGGCTGATGAAGGTGAAGGAAGAGACCGGAATGAAAGTCGGCACCGAGGTAGCAAGCAAAAGCCACGTGATCAGTGCCCTATCGGCCGGAGTAGACATAATATGGATCGGAGCCCGTACGTCGGCAAGTCCTTTCGCAATGCAGGAGATCGCCGACACCCTGCAGGAAATGGGACGCGACATTCCTGTACTCATCAAGAATCCGGTAAACCCGGATCTTGACCTCTGGATAGGGGCTGTGCAGCGAATCTACAACGCAGGCATCAGAAGGATCGGTGTGATCCATCGCGGCTTCAGCAGCTATGGCAAGCACATCTACCGCAACCAGCCGATGTGGGCCCTCCCCTTTGAGTTCGCCCGCAGATTTCCTGATATCCCCGTAATCTGCGACCCAAGCCATATCAGCGGCGAACACGACCTCGTGGCTCCCCTCAGCCTCCATGCACTTGACATGGGATTCGACGGACTGATGATAGAGAGCCACTGCAATCCGGATTGCGCACTCAGCGACGCCAAGCAGCAGCTGCTTCCTTCGGAACTGGTAGCTCTCGTCAAGGAACTCAAGGTCAGGGAGAAACCGACAGGAACGCCCGAGCTTGACGCTCTAAGAAGCGAGATAGACCATATAGACAGCGAGCTGCTCGACCTACTCGCCAAGAGGATGGGAGTTTCGAAGAAAATCGGCGAATATAAGAAGGCCCACAACATGATGGTGGTGCAACTCGGACGCCATGACAAGATTATGAAGGAACGCACCGAAATGGGCGAGAAACTGGGATTGCCGAAGGAATTCACAGGCAAGATAATGAGCGCCATTCATGAGGAAAGCGTAAAGAGACAACTCTGAATTTTAATGCATAATGCATTGTATTAATGCATAATTCATAATGCATAATTCATAATTGGCTTCGCGACATCGACTTCCTTTAAACATTTCTATTGAAGATACCACAATAAATTTACTTACTCTTATAATTATGCATTTTGCATTTTGCATTATGCATTCCATCTAAGATTATGAAAGAAACAGAAGAAAACCTAACGACAGGCACCGGACTGCCGGAGAACGCATTTCGCGAACTTGCAGCCGACGAGCAGTTTACGCCGGTGATGCATCCTGCCCACGATCAGCAGGAGGCTACCCCCTATTCTGTGGGAATAGGCCTTGTAATGGCTGTGATATTCTCAGCCGCCGCCGCTTATCTCGGCCTTAAAGTAGGCCAGGTATTTGAAGCGGCTATCCCTATCGCCATAATCGCGGTCGGACTCTCAAACGCGCTCGGAAAGAAAAACGCACTCGGACAGAACGTCATCATCCAGTCGATAGGAGCATGCTCAGGTGTGATCGTAGCAGGAGCTATTTTTACTCTCCCGGCGCTTTTCATACTTCAGGCTAAGTATCCGGAAATCACTGTGCAGTTCTATCAGATATTCCTCAGCTCGCTGCTCGGAGGCATACTTGGAATACTCTTCTTCATTCCTTTCCGCAAATATTTCGTGAAGGACATGCATGGAAAGTATCCTTTCCCGGAGGCTACCGCGACAACACAGGTGCTTATATCAAGCCAGCAGGCAGACAGCGAGGAAGGAGGACAGGCAAAGACCCTCATCATCGCCTCGCTTATAGGAGGAATCTACGACTATATCGTGGCTACGTTCGGATGGTGGGCTGAGACAGTGACTTCAGTGGCATCATCCGCCGGACACACAATCATGGAGAAGACCAAACTCGTATTGAGCTGCAATACGGGAGCAGCCCTTCTCGGTCTCGGCTATATAGTAGGTCTTAAATACGCTTTCGTGATTTTCGCCGGGTCTATCTTCGTATGGTGGATCATCATACCTCTTATGGGCACATACGGAGCCCCCGAATTTCAGGCTATGGACCCACAGGACATATTCAGCGGATATGCGCGAATGATCGGTATAGGAGGCATCGCAATGGCAGGTGTAATAGGCATCATCAAGTCCTGGGGTATCATCACCCAGGCTGTAGGACTTGCAAGCCGCGAGCTTAAGGGTAAGACTTCAGCCGTAAAGGAAGTGCGCTGGCAGACCGACATCTCAATGAAGCACATAGTCCTTTTCATAGCACTTGCACTCATTGCTGTATTGCTTTTCTTCTGGTTTGGAGTGATCCATACATTCTGGCAGGCTATTATAGCTTTTGCAGTCGTGGTCATCATTGCATTCCTCTTCACCACTGTAGCTGCTAATGCTATAGCAATCGTAGGCAGCAACCCGGTATCGGGCATGACTCTTATGACACTTATCATCGCATCTGCAATCTTCGTTGCCATTGGCCTTAACGGCACGAGCGGAATTGTGGCTTCTATGGTAATCGGTGGTGTGGTATGTACAGCACTCTCTATGGCAGGCGGTTTTGTGACAGACCTAAAGATTGGCTATTGGCTTGGTTCCACTCCGAAGAAGCAGGAAAGCTGGAAATTCCTTGGCACTCTCGTTTCAGCAGCAACTGTAGGCGGTGTCATAATGGTGCTGAATCAGGTGTATGGTTTCACCGGAGAAAACGCCCTTGTAGCTCCTCAGGCAAACGCAATGGCCAAAGTGATCGAGCCCCTTATGATGGGTGGCGACACTCCCTGGATACTCTATATGGTAGGCGCCATACTCGCCTGCATACTCAACTGGCTTGGCGTTCCGGCCCTCGCGTTCTGCCTTGGCATGTTCATTCCCCTCTCGCTCAATACCCCTATGCTTGTGGGCGGTGCCATAGCCTACTATGTAAGCAACTCATCAAAAGACCAGAAAGTAAACGATGCCCGCCGAGACCGTGGCACTTTACTTTCATCAGGTCTTATAGCTGGCGGCGCACTCTTCGGCGTGTTTGCAGCCATCACTCGTTTCTGCGGATTCGAGTATGAGAATCCACTCGGCATGGAAACCACACAGATTCTTGGCTGCGTGGCCTATGCGGCACTTATATGCTATCTGATCTGGGAC
>JAIEBK010000078.1:0-2566 GCA_029070945.1 Muribaculaceae bacterium | reverse complement strand
AATCAACGTGTTATAAAGACATAAAGAAAACACACAATACACGAAAAACACACTTAACACCTTAACCACTATGAAAACACGCCTTAACTATATCATCGCCGCCGGTCTGGCAGGTATCTTCGCACTCTCCGCGGATGCCATCAGTAACAACAATACGCTCAACGGCGTAAAGCCTCCTAAGGAAGCATACGTGCTCTCGCAGAGTGATTCCGTGCTTCCAGTGGTCAGGCCATATTATACATTCTCGACGCCCGCATCGGCGATCGAATTCATGATGGAGTCTGAGAACAGCGAGGACTACGCACGCGGGATCCTGCCCCAGATGGCAAATGAAGAACTCAGTTATGTAGAAAAACTTCTCAATAACGAGCATGACGGATTTATCGTGGTGGACAAAAGCCGCATGAAAGTCATCAAATTCAACCGCTTCGGTGTGGAAGAGGAAAGTTTCGGAATGGCCTGTGCGAAAAACTACGGAACGAAGCATAAGACAGGCGACTCCAGGACTCCGGAGGGATTCTTCTCGGTGAAGCAGATACAGAACAGTACCGACTGGCATTACGTAGACGACAATGGAAACGTCAGCGAGAAGACCGGAGAGTTCGGGCCCCGATTCATCCGGCTCAGCATCCCGGGGATCACCTGCATCGGAATACACGGCACAGCGGCACCCTGGAGTATCGGCGGACGCAGGAGTCACGGATGTATCAGACTTACCAATGAAAACATAATGAAAGTTGTAGATATGGTGGAGCCCGGAATGCCAGTCATCATTACCCCTGGAAAGAAAGACATGGCGGTCAACAAAAGCGAAGGCTACAACATACCTTCGATAAGCACTATCCCTGGTCACACAGCCCTCTCCATGAACAGATAAACAATGAACCGAAATACACATGCAGGCGTTGATAATATGAGCAAAACTCAATTTATCAACGCTTTTATTTTTTTTAGATATGAATTACCTTACAGACGATAAACTCGTCATCATTGGCGCAGCCGGCATGATCGGCAGCAACATGGCTCAGACAGCCATCATGAAGAAACTCACACCCAATATCTGTCTTTATGATCCTTACGGTCCCGGACTGGAAGGTGTAGCTGAAGAACTGAAGCAGTGCGGTTTCGAAGGCCTTAATCTCACATACACCACAGATGTAGCTGAGGCACTTAAGGATGCAAAATATATCGTAAATTCGGGAGGAGCAGCCCGCAAGGCCGGAATGACCCGTGAAGATCTGCTAAAGGGAAATGCCGAGATTGCAGAAGAATTCGGCAAGAACGTGAAGAAATACTGCCCTGACGTCAAGCACATAGTAGTCATCTTCAATCCTGCGGACATAACGGGGCTTATCACCCTGCTCTATAGCGGTCTGAAACCAAGCCAGGTATCGACACTTGCGGCTCTCGACAGCACACGCCTGCGCAATGAGCTTTCAAAGCAACTCAATGTAGAACCTGACAATATCGTCAATTGCCGCACATACGGCGGACACGGCGAACAGATGGCCGTATTCGCTTCCACCGCGAAAGTCAACGGAAAGCCACTCGTTGACTTCATAGGGACAGAACCCCTCACAAAGGAAGCATGGGAAGACCTTAAGCAGAGAGTGATCCAGGGCGGAAAGAGAATCATCGAACTTCGCGGCAGAAGCTCATTCCAAAGCCCGGCATATCTTTCTATTGAGATGATCGAGGCTGCGATGGGTGGCGCAATGTTCCGCTGGCCTGTCGGCACATATGTAAACAATGACCGGTTCAGCCACATAATGATGGCTATGGAGACCACAATAGACAAGGAAGGCGTAACTGTGCAGCCGATGGCAGGAACGCCGGAAGAGGAAAAGGAACTCGAACAGAGCTACAAGCATCTATGCGCACTTCGCGACGAAGTGATCGAACTCGGTATCATGCCTCCTATCGCTGACTGGAGCAAGATCAATCCGAACCTTTAAATGGGAATGCATAATTCATAATGCATAATGCATAATTAAAAAAAGGTTTAAAAGTCGGTTATTTACCGGTTTTTAAACCTTTAATCTTTTAAATACCTTAACCCTTTTAAACTGATTAAACCTTTTAAACTATTTAAACGTTTAACTTACAAAAACACACATCCACTAAAGACTAAGACTATGAAAGCACACAGAATTTTCACATTGATAGCAGCCGCTATCGTCTCAATAGGCGCAATCACCGCACAAAATAGTGTTCCGGCACCGGGATCAGGAGGATCGTTCAGACCGAACGGTGGCAACAGCGCGCCAGCCCCGGGAGCGGGCGGAGCATTTACGCCCAACGTACCGCAAGGTCCAGGCCCCGGCGCACCTTTCGGTCCCAATGTTCCCATGTGGGGAACAAGCAATTCCATGATGAACGGTGGCCCATGGGGTCCGGGAGCATTCTCAGGTCCTTACAATAACGGACCGGGTTATAATTACGGTCAGTCGAAAGTGATAGCCGTAGGTTATGACGCCCAGGGAGTATGGGAAACTGTTCCTATGGTGGTAAGTTGGGAATGGAATGGATTTTATTATGACGTGACCGTTGAAAACGCATGGAATCC
>JAIEBK010000077.1:11767-13041 GCA_029070945.1 Muribaculaceae bacterium | reverse complement strand
AACCGTGTCAACAGCACAAGCAGAAAACACCCGCAAGGTGACTACAAGCCGCCTGACGGAGATGAAGCATCGCGGCGAAAAGATCTCGATGCTGACAGCATACGACTACACATCGGCCAAACTCGTGGATGAGGCCGGAATGGATGTGATTCTTGTAGGAGATTCCGCGTCAAACGTTATGGCGGGCAATGTCACGACACTCCCCATAACACTCGACCAGATGATATATCATGCAAAGTCAGTGATGAAAGGTGTCAGAAGGGCGCTCGTAGTGGTAGATCTTCCTTTCGGCACATATCAGGGCAATTCGAAAGAGGCTCTTGCATCAGCCATAAGGGTCATGAAGGAGAGCCATGCAGAGGCATTGAAACTTGAAGGCGGAGCGGAGATAGCAGAGTCGATCCAGCGTATACTTTGTGCCGGCATCCCAGTAATGGGCCATCTGGGCCTGACTCCCCAGAGCATCAATAAATTCGGCACCTACAGCGTCCGTGCCAAAGAAGAGGCGGAAGCAAAGAAGCTTATCGAAGACGCCAAGCTTTTGGAGGAGATCGGCTGTTTCGCCCTCGTGCTTGAGAAAGTCCCTGCAAAACTTGCGGAGAAGGTGGCGAAGGAGCTTACGATTCCTGTCATCGGTATCGGAGCCGGAGGGGGTGTCGACGGCCAGGTGCTCGTGATGCACGACATGCTCGGCATGACAATGGGCTTCTCCCCCCGCTTCCTGCGTCGCTACGCCAACCTCGGAGAGATCATGACCGACGCCTTCCGCCATTACATCGACGATGTGAAGACCGGAGACTTCCCCAACGAGAAAGAACAGTACTGATGCTTATACGGAAAGCCTGCGAAAATGACGTGGAATTCGTAGCTCGAACCGTTCTGACCGCTCTTGATATGGATATGTCCGCTCTGGAGAGAGCCAAGAAGTCATGTGCAGATCAGAAATCGATGTATTCATGGAATAAGGCCTTGATAGCGGAAGATAACGGCCGGCCTGTAGGATGCATCATATCCTATCCCGGCGATGACTATCTCGACATAAGGGAATACACATGGAGCCGTATATGGAATGATCTGGATGCCGAGATGATCAGAAAATCTGCCATCGAGACATATCCGGGAGAATACTATCTCGACTCCATGGCGATAGAGCCTGAATACAGAGGCAAAGGACTCGGAAAAGACCTTATGAAAGCCGCTATAGAGCATGGAGCCGCGCTCGGCTACAGGAGATTCGCCCTACTTGTGGCGGTAGAAAAGCCACGTCTCAGGGA
>JAIEBK010000077.1:7161-11667 GCA_029070945.1 Muribaculaceae bacterium | reverse complement strand
GCTATAGAGCATGGAGCCGCGCTCGGCTACAGGAGATTCGCCCTACTTGTGGCGGTAGAAAAGCCACGTCTCAGGGAGTACTACTCCTCCTTAGGCTTTGAGGATGCAGGCGAGGTCGACTTCTTCGGCCACCAATACAACAGGATGGTAAAAGCCACCGACAAATAAGAGATCCCCGAATTCACCAAGGATTCGGGGATCTCTTTTCTTAAGGCTTAAGGCTAAAGATTAAAGATTAAAGATTAAATATTAAATATTAAAGACTAAAGACTTAAATCTGAAGACTCAAGACTGAAGACTCACCTATTAAGGTTCTCGAGGAAATTGACCTCCACGATGCGAAGCTCATTGCCCTGTTTCTCGCCGTTCTTGGCCTTGAATAGATCAAGTTCTCCGGCGGCAGGCTCCACTACCTCAACGATCTGTCCGAAGGCGTCACTGTCGGCGGTAGAGCCCTTCAGGCGTATGGTGATCTCACGGGAACGTACAGGACGTGTCTTCAGGTGGACGTATCCGAGCGAACGATCGGTGTCGCCGCTCCAGATCAGTTCCTTGCCGGCATATATCTCGAGAGGATATGACCGCTGGCGCCAGCCGGTCAGCTTGATGTTGATCTCGTCTATCTCGGCAGGACGTTCAAGTTCATATGTGATCCATGCTGTCTCCTTTCGTCCGTCGTTGCGCCATTCGCTGAGCTCATTGTCATCCCAGCTGTTTTCAGCCGTCTCCTGGTTGCATCCAGCCTTGGCTGACTTTACGCGCACGTCGACTTTCTTGTCGTAGTAGGAAGGTGTCGACGGTGTCGGACCCCTGTCATATCGTGACTGCAGCGCCTGGGCCGGGAAATGTTTGCTCAGGCCGTTCTTCACCTCGACAGGAACCGTCGTGAATTCCACACTCTTCTCACCCAGTCCCTCGGCCTTGGCCGTAAGCTTTACTTTGCCGGATTCCGGAGTGGAACGCACGAGCACACGTGTTATGCCACATTCCACCGGAAGGGCGGTCGCAAACGCATAGTTGTCTTCTCCCTGCGCGATACCGCCTCGCCATTCCGCCGGGCCTTCAAGTGTGAACTCAACCATATCGTTGGCAAGCGGACAACGCTGTCCGTTTTCATCCACCACTTCCACCTGAAGGATCGCGATATCGGCTCCGTCGGCATAAGTACCTTCCGGACCCTGCATCAGCGTCAGCTTAAGGTTCTTAGGATCTCCGACAGTGTTTTTAGAGAACCGGCTCGTCTCTTTGCCATCCTTATCGTAGGCGATTGCCTCTATCTTGCCCGGCTCCCACTGTATGCTGTCAAACGTGAAGAGGAATTCATAGTCACGTTTCGGCGCACGCTGAGGCTTGCCGTTGACGAAGAGAGCTACGCTGTCGCCGGTTGATACCACATACACCGGCTTCACCACATCGGGAGCGTAGTTCCAGTGGCCTATAATATATGTCTCGTCATTCTCGACATCCACCCAGCCGTTCCACATCACCTTGTGCGCATAATATGCGTCCTTGGGAATTCTGAGAGGATCGACCACACCGCTCCGGCGGTAATTCTCCGCTCCTCTGCAATGTGTCTGCGTGTCTGAGAAGATGATCTTCGCGCCTCCCGAGTTCACACGGCGCCCCATGCCGGGACGTTCACGGTAGAAGTCATACCATCGGCGTATCATCTCGACGGCGAGCTGATCCTGGTTCTGGTTGTAGGCCGAAGCGTCGGCATTGCGGTAGAGCGGACCGTCGCCATGCTTGTGATATGGATAGCTCCAGTCGTCCCAGTATTTACGCAGGCCCTCGTCACGGCAATATTCGGTCTGCACCATCGGATGGTGCTCGCTGAGGTTGACATACAGCATTTCGCCGCCATATTCCGCCTCGCGGATATCAAGCATCTCACGCGAACCTATCGCGCGCCCTCCGTAAGGGTCATACTGATCGCGGATCTCGCGCATCTCCAGCATATGGTCGCGGGAGATAGACTCGTTGCCGCTCTCATAGAATATCACGCTCGGATGATTCCGGAAATATATTATCATGTCGCGCATGAGTTCCTTACGCTGTCCCCACCGGCGTCCCTCCACATCCTTTTCGGCGTCGCCGGCAGGAAGCATCTGCATGACTCCGACGCGGTCGCACGACTCTGCGTCCTGCTTCCAGGCCGTCACATGCATCCAGCGGAAGAAGTTGGCGTTGTGGTCGATGAGCATACCGTTTGAATAGTCGCTCATCCATGCAGGAACCGACATTCCGACTCCGGGCCATTCATTGCTCGTACGCTGAGCATAACCCTTCATCTGGAGCACACGGTCGTTGAGCCATATCTTGCCGTCTCCGAAACGGGTCTTACGGAAACCGGTACGTGTTGTCACCTCATCAGCCGTCTTTCCGTTGACTGTAAGGCGCGTCTTGACATCATAAAGGTATCCGTAACCCCAGCTCCAGAAGTTAAGGTTGCTGATGGTGTCGCAAGCAGCCAGTGTCACAGTCGCTCCGGGAGCCACTTTCACGGGCGCGCTTCTGAAATTCCCTACAGTCTTGCCGTCGGCGTCGATCACCTCCACCTCAAAACCGACGTCGGCCGGTTTCTTCGTCTCATTCTTCACCTCGCTCTCGGCATTGATGACAGCGCGTCGGCTTGCCACGTCAATATCCGTAGCATAGATATAGGTGCCGGTAGTGCCGAGGTTGCTATAGAGCGGAAGCGTCTGATAAATATTGTCGGTGGTATGGAGCCATACGTTCTTAGGGATTCCGCCATAGTTGGCGTTGAAATTCTTGTTGTTCCATTGGTAGGCCTGCCGGGTCTCGCGTTCGTGGTAGTTCCAGTCATTGTCGACACGGACTGCAAGCACGTTTTCACCGCCGTAGTTTATATAGGGGGTAAGATCAAGGCCTACCGCCATCACGCCGTTCTCATGATAGCCGAGGTGGTGTCCGTTAAGATAGAAATCGGCACCCATACGCACACCTTCGAACTCGGCAAACACCTTCTGCCCCTTAGCCTCCTTTGGAAGACGGAAATGCTTGCGATACCACACGACGGTGTCGGTAAGCTCCGCGATAGGCACCTTGAAAGCCTCGTCCTCATTGAAGGCATGCGGAAGGGTCACCCGTTTCCAGTCCTTGTCATTGAAACCAGCCCTGTCGGCTCCTTCGATGTCACCGATCTCTAAAAGCCAGTCGCTGTTAAAGTTATACTTCTCCCTGGGCGCGGAACTGACCGTAAAAACCCCGACGAGAAAAAGCACAACAATCGCTAATAAGTTTTTTTTCATGATTTATGGTTTAGTTATCTCATTTCTGATGATAGGTAATGCTATGCCTTATTATTCCGCTAAGTTACGAAAAAAAATTGACTTGAATATGAAATGTCTGTAAAAAATTACTGGATTCGTCGCATCATGCCTCCGATAATCCTATCAATATACCGGAGCTTGGGCGTTAGCGGAAGGTGTAGCCGAGGCCGAGCATGAGGTTGTTCTGTTTCTGAAAGTTGAGGAGCTGATAGCCTACATTCAGAAATAAAGCGTCTGTAAGGCGGACCTTAAGATTGGCAAGCTGATAGGAGGCACGTGTCTCTACCGGACCGATGACGTTGTAGCCGATACCGACATTGACGGAGAAAATCGGCATCACGAGCTCAGCACGCCCTGACAACCCCACGCATACCTGACTGAAAAACGGAGGCCGGATGAAACGGATGTCGTCGGAGCTGTCTCCCGAGACATGATGACGCTTCAGATCGGTGCTTTCATCCCATTGGAAGTCAGCCGACGCTCCGACACGGAAATTGCGTGAGACACGCCACATAGGAGCGAAGTCAAGGCCAGCCACGGCATACCTGCCATTTAGAAGCACGGGCGTCTCTCCTCCCCTGTAGACACGCTTGCGGAGCGAACCATAAAGGGTAAGGTCAAATTCAGGTAGATGTCTGCGGTTGCTCTCAGAAGCCACAGGGATATCGGAAACATCCCTGCCATAGGGCTTACTGCCACGGGAGTTGACAAACGTATGTACGATCCCGACTCTCAGTCCTGCCATATTCACGCCGGGATTCGGGTAAGAGGTATTGCCATTGGAATAATGGGTGAGGTCAATACCTGCCATCAGGGAGAGAGCGTCGCTTAACCGATACCTGAGACCGGCGCCCAGATTGATATAGGCGTTTACGCCCGAGCCGACTATGAGATTGGAATATGCCGTCTTTCCGTCGCATGGTCTCCAGCCGAAAGATGCGCCGAAGTTCCATTCATAATAAATAGAAAATCTGTCTGAAAGGTTATATACCGGCGCTCCCTGAAATGCATAGAGCGACACAGGGGTACCGATGCCTTTAGGATTTCCAAGAAAACTGACAGCGGCACCGATACCCTGCCATGCATCGGGACATATGCGCCCCTGGCGCGAGCCATCTGGGAAGGAGAAAGCATACTGAAGATGTACGGAAGTAGCCATCTCTGTCTTTCTGGCATTCTCCATGTCCAGGATAGACGTAAGGATATCATCTCG
>JAIEBK010000077.1:0-7061 GCA_029070945.1 Muribaculaceae bacterium | reverse complement strand
TTTTATTCTTAAATTTGCAGATAAAGACTCTCACAATGAAAAGAAAACAACTGATTATATCCCTGCTTGGCATTGCCGCTGTTGCGATTACCGCACTCACTGTATGGGGACAGAATTCCGGCATAAGACTCAAGCACGGCAATGAAGGGCCGAAAGACACACAGCCCAAGATCGCCCTCGCATATGTGGAAGACTACAGGAAAGGGGTTCCTGATCCTTACATGTTCACGCATCTGGTCTATTCCTTCGCGGAGTTCAACGACGACTGTGACGGCTACGTAATAAAGAATCCGGAAAAGCTGCAGGCCATGGTCAATCTGAAAAAACAGAATCCGGCCCTGAAGGTGATTCTTGGAATCGGAGGATACAAGCGTGAGGGATTCAGCGAGATGGCAGGAGACAAAAAGAAACGGAAGGCTTATGTTGGTAAGATCAGGCATCTCGTGGATTCGCTCGGACTTGACGGTGTCGATCTCGACTGGGAGTTTCCCACGACAACCGACGGAGGGCATACCGCCTCACCGCAAGATAAGAAAAACTATGTCACGCTTGTAAAGGACCTTCGGAAGGCTCTTGGGAAAGACAAGTGGATTTCCTATTATTCCCTGCCTTACGGAGCCTTTATCGACCACAAGGCTATGGTGCCTTACGTCACCTATGTCAATGTATCCGGTTATAATGTCCACGTACCGAAGGAAGGAGAGCGGGCCTACCATCAGAGCGCTCTCTATCCGAGCAAGAAGGCCGGAGGTATCAGTGTCAGCGGCGGTATAGCCAAGCATATGGAGCTTGGTGTTCCTAAAGAAAAGATTCTGATGGGTATCCCGTTTTACGGACGGGGCATATCACCGTTTCCCTCATATCTCGACTGCAATAAGTTTTACAAATACTCCGGAGGTCTCAAACCGCTATGGGACGCCGATGCGCAGGTGCCTTACTATGCCGATGAAAAGGGAAATCTTGTACTGGGCTTCGATGACGAACGTTCCATAGAGGCCAAGTTCGACTTCATCCGTGCCAACGGTCTGCCGGGTGTATTCGTCTGGAATTATGATTCGGACTTTGACGACCACCGACTCGGGAAGACTATACAACGCCTGAGGAAATGATCTATGTCAGATATAAAGAAAAGGACGCACGAACCGTGCGTCCCTACTTATTGTCCGATATAATCAGAAAGTATCGAAACGATATACGATCGTGCGATGATATGGAGCGTCGGGAGTGACGGTCTGCGACGGGAATGCGCCGCGACTTGGAGCGTCGGGGAATCCCTGAGCCTCCATGGCCACACCTTCGTAGTCCTCGTAGCTGCGTCCCGCCACGTTGGCAGGTGAGCCGGCGAGATAGTTGCCTGTATAGATCTGCACTCCGGGCTGGTCGGTGAGCACCGTCATACGGCGGCGGCTCTTAGGCGAGCGGAGCACGCATGCCTCGCGAAGCTCTCCGTTGGGGCCGTCTACGCAGAAGCAATGGTCATAGCCCTTGCCATACTTAAGAGGAGTAAAGTCCTTACGTATATCTTCGCCGAGAGTCTTGAACTCGGAGAAATCCATCGGGGTAGCGGCCACGGGAGCCATCTCTCCGCTCGGGATCAGTGTCTCGTCGCCCGGGAGGAAGTATGCAGCGTTGAGCTTAAGCTCGTGTCCGAGCACCGGATTTGGCTCCGCTCCGTCAGCACCCTCAAGATTGAAGTAGGCATGGTTGGTGAGGTTGACCACGGTCTTTGCATCCGACTTGGCGGAAAGGTCGATGGTCAGTTCATTATCATCGTTCCAGGTATACTTCACCTCGGCTGTGAGATTTCCGGGATAACCCATCTCGCCGTCTTTTGAATGATAACGGAAGAGAACACCGTTCTCGATCTCCTCTGAATCCCATATCTGATTCTGGAATCCTTCGGGACCGCCATGCAGGTGGTTGGGGCCGTTGTTGATCGGGAGGTCGTATGTGATACCGTCGATCTGGAGCTTACCCTTGCATATGCGGTTGGCATATCGGCCGGGAGTCTTGCCCGCGCAAGGGCCGTCGGCCAGATAGCTTGCCGGATCGGCATAGCGCAGGGTGACGTTGTCTATGTTGCCGTTGGCGTCCGGAACGGATACCTCCGTGATGCCGGCTCCGAGCGAAGAGAGCTCTACGGAGGCTCCCTTATCGTTTGTCAGACGGTAAAGGGTCACCTCCCCTATCGGAGAGGTGGCCGTGCGTTTAGTGATTTCCATATTCAGGAGATAAAGTCAGGAGATCAGTCAAGCTTGCGGGCGCCGTCGGAGATGACTACGTCGTAGATCATCGGAGCGTGGCCGTATTTGTCTTCGAAACGTTCGGTGATCTCCTCTACAAACTTGTCGTGGAGGTCATTCTTCACGAGGTTGATGGTGCAGCCGCCGAAACCGCCGCCCATGATGCGGCTGCCGGTGACGCCGAGTTTCTTAGCCTCGTCGTTGAGGAAATCGAGCTCTACGCAGCTTACCTCGTAGTCTTTCGACAGACCTTCGTGTGTCTCATACATCTTTTTGCCTACAGTCTCGTAGTCACCTGCCACAAGAGCGTCGCAGACAGCGAGAACGCGTGCCTCCTCGCCGATGACGAAGCGTGCGCGCTTGTAGTCTTCCTCCGAGATCTTATCCTTGATGGCGTCAAGTTCCTCCATAGAGGCGCCACGGAGAGAGGGACGACCGAGAGCGGCGGCTACGCGCTCGCAGCTTTCACGGCGCTTGTTGTAGGGAGAATCCTTAAGCTCATGCTTCACGCGGGAGTCAACGAGCACGAGGCGGTAGTCTTCCGGATTGAAGGGGAAATACTCGTATTCGGAGCTGCGGCAGTCGAGACGCATGAGGTTGCCCTTCTTGCCCATCACGGAAGCGAACTGGTCCATGATGCCGCACTTCACGCCGCAGTAGTTGTGCTCTGTGCTCTGGCCGATACGCGCCAGCTCGAACTTGTCGATCTTATTGTCGTTGAAGAGGTCGTTGAGTGCGAAAGCGAAGCAGCTCTCGAGAGCGGCAGAGGATGAAAGACCTGCGCCGAGGGGAACATTGCCGGCAAACACTGCATCGAAACCTTCCACCTTACCGCCACGCTTGATGATCTCGCGGCATACGCCGAAGACGTAGCGTGCCCAGCTCTGTGAGGGAGCGTCCTCCTCATTGAGTCCGAACTCGGCATAGTCGTCGATGTCGATGGAATATACGCGCACCTTGTCGGTGCCGTTGGGCTTGATCTCCGCCATGATCACCTTGTCGATGGCACCGGGGAATACATAACCCTCGTTATAGTCGGTGTGTTCGCCGATGAGGTTGATACGGCCTGCCGAAGCATACATTGTGCCGTGGTCGCCGAAGCGCTGGAGGAAGAGATCGTTGATTTTTTCTTTCATGATTACTTATTTTAATTTTGAATTTTGAATTTAGAATGGAGAATTTATTCTAATTGAGAATTGGGAATTTAGAATGGAGAATTTATTCTAATTTTGAATTTTGAATTGAGAATTGAGAATTTATTCTCATTTTGAATTTATTCTCATTTTGAATTTATTCTCATTTTGAATTTATTCTACGGGGAGGGTGAGGCGGGCGGGCTTGAGGCCTTTCGACTTAACCTCGAGGGTCAGGGTTCCCGGCTTGTCGCCACCCTGCACTATGACGGTGGCGGCTCCGCTGAAGAGGTCCATGACGGGCTTGTTGAAGTCGCGGAGCGACGTGGGGTCGCCGTTGGCTGTAGCGCGGAACTTTCCGTCGCCCGTCACCTTGAATGTTACTTCCGGCTCGGCGTCAGGCACCACGTTGCCATCTTTGTCTACCACCTGCACCGTCACGTATGCGAGATCCTCGCCGTTGGCCTGGAGGGCCTTGCGGTTGGATGTAAGCTTAACGGCGTATGGCTTTCCTGTGGTACGCACCACAGCTTCTCCGGCCACAGAACCATCAGCATTGTAGGCCACGGCCTTCACCTCGCCCGGCTCATAGACCGTCTCATTCCACATCAGGCGGTAGCGGTTCATGTTGGTGGAGTCGTTTTTCTCGCGTATGCCCTGGCTCTTGCCGTTGATGAAAAGCTCGGCCTTGGGAGCGTCGGTATAGACGAACACCGGTGTCACCTCACCCTCACGCCCTTTCCAGTTCCAGTGGGGAAGGATATGCAGGGTATGGTCTTTCTCGTTCCATTTCGAACGATATAGATAGAAGCGGTCTTTGGGAAGCGACGCAAGGTCAAAGATGCCGAAGTAGGAGCTGTGGCTGGGCCATGCGTCGGTGTCGTAGGGTGATGGCTCGCCGAGATAGTCGAAACCTGTCCAGACGAACTGTCCCAGATCCCAGGGATAGTCGTCGGCGGCCGCGAAGTCATCGTCAGGGATATTGCTCCATGAGCAGTACTCCACATCGTAGCCGGAACTCTGGTTGCCCTCGCGGGTGACATCATAGGCCTTGACTACCGGGAAATAATACTTGCCTCGGCTTGAGACGGTAGAAGATGTCTCCGATCCGAGCAGGATGTTCTGTGGCAGCTTGCCGATGGCGTCTGGATACATATGCACACGGTAGTTGAAGCCAGGCACGTCGAGGGCTGCCGCGAATCCGTTGGTGGTGACAGCCTTCACCTGGTCCATGCCGCATGTGACGGGGCGAGTCGGATCTTCGCGGTGCACTATATCCTGAAGGAATGTAAGCTCCTTAAGTCCGTCGGGGCCCCACTGCGAGGGCACCTCGTTGCCGATCGACCACATCACGACAGAGGGGTTGTTGCGATACTGACGCACCATGTTCTCCACATCGCGCTCGGCCCATTCGTTGAATATCGTGCCGTAGCCGTTCTTGGATTTCGGACGGAAACCCCAGTCGTCGAATGGCTCCACCATCATCATGAGGCCGAGTTCGTCGCATAGCTCCACGAGTTCGGGAGCCGGCATATTGTGGGCCGTACGCACGGCATTGGCGCCCATATCCTTAAGGAGCTCAAGCTGATGGCGGAGGGCCGACTTGTTGACGGCGGCGCCGAGGGGGCCGAGGTCGTGATGGTTGCAGACTCCCTTGAACTGTGTCTTCTCGCCGTTGAGGAAGAAGCCCTCACCTGCCCTCACCTCCACACTGCGGATGCCGAAGCGTGTTGAGTATTCGTCAGCAGTCCTGCCGTCTACGATCACTTTTGTGATGGCGTGGTAAAGAGCGGGATTCTCGGGATTCCAGAGGTCGGGGTTGTCCACGCGGAAATTCTGTGTCAGATTGACACCGGGATAGATCTTATACTGATGGGTATCGGAAGCCACGACCTTGCCGTCGGGAGCGGTGATCTCGGTGGTGAGTGTCACCAGATCTCCCTTGCTGACTCCCTCGAGGGAAGTGACGAGATGGACTGTGGCGTATTCCTTGCTGACGTAGGGTGTAGTGAGCTGAGTGCCCCATACAGGCACGTGTACCTTGTCGGTGGAGAGAAGCTTCACGTTGCGGTAGAGACCTGCCCCCGGATACCATCGTGAGGACATCGGCTTGTTCTCAAGCGAAACCTCGAGGCGATTCTCGCCGGTCCTGACCATCGGGGTCACGTCTACATAAAAAGAGTTGTAGCCATAGGGCCACATCGTGGCGAGCTTGCCGTTGACGTATACGTGGGCGTTGCTCATTGCGCCGTCAAAGACGAGGGCGTAGCTGCGGTCGGGAGTATCAGGAATATTGAATGTAGTGGTATAGAATCCCTTTCCGATATATGGGAGGCCGCCGGTTCGCCCGGTCTTCCATGTGGCTGTCTTTTCGCCGTTCTGCTCCACAGCCACTTTCTGAATATCGGTCTCACGGTCAAACGGACCATATATGGCCCAGTCATGAGGGATGGTGACGGGTTGCCATTTCACAGAATCCTGAGAAAAGTTCCAGTTCTTGATGAGTGTCTCAGTCCTTTCTGAAGCATATGATGCAAGGGCAAAGACAGAGAGTGCCGCGCATAGTATTTTCTTCATCAGCTTGGTATGTCAATTTTAGGGTTATCAGGTAGAGGCAGGGGAAGTTGTCATCGTTGTCATCGTTATCATCGAATCGAAAAAGAATAACTACCCTCTGCGAAAGAATACACAAAGATAAAGAAAATATTATGACCTACCAAACAAATATGGACAAATTAAGAAAATATAATGAATTTTTCTTATATCATCAGACCCCGTCTCATAAAATCCAGAGCCTACGGGGTTGCTGAATTTTATGAGACAGGGTCTTAGATATAGATATTTTTGGAGCGGCTTGGCGGAGGCTTGGAAGCCTCCGTTCCATGGGCTACGCAGTGGGTTACTTTGCGATGTGCTTCTTGCCGCCCTGAATGTAGAGCTGTCCGGGAGCGGGACTTGCGATACGACGGCCGAGTATATCGTAGATGTGGGTGTCTTCCTGCAGGCTTGTCAGGGACTTTACTCCCGACAGATCTATCCCGGACATATATTCGTCCATACGATTGATGTCGAATAGGCATTTGTCTCCCATACGGCATTCGGTCATACGCGTTCTTTCTCCTATAGCCATTATCACCGGGGAAAGATAGATGTCATCTATGGCTCCGATTCCTTCAATCCAGTAGCAGAGCTTACCATTCCATGAATTCTTAATGGCTATCACGCATCGTTCAACACCCTCGATGTCGACAGCACCCTTCCAGATGACTTCATTGTAACCGATTAAGTCTCCGACTTCCATCTTGAAGTCGATCATTGGCTGATACATACAGTCATCCTCTGAGTAAGACCACAGCACACCATCCTCCTCGTACTCGCTTTGCGTGAATTCACGTCCGGAGCCGGAACCATTATTATAGAGAAGGGTGAAGGCCTGGTGGCCATCCTCCTCAGCCGCAGATATGGCCTCCCATGTCCAGGGCACAGCCGGCTCATGGAGCTCCCCGCTTACGGCATAGTTGATATATGTCCAGCTTTTGCCGATTTCAAGAATCGGAAGATATGTCTTTTGGGCAGACATGGAGAAAGCCCCTGCGAAGAGGCATGACAGTAGTGGCATTGCCAGTCTGAAAAAACAGTTTTTTGTAGTATAAGTTTTCATATTCGTTTTATTGATGTTGGTTTT
>JAIEBK010000076.1 GCA_029070945.1 Muribaculaceae bacterium | reverse complement strand
TATTATCTTTGGTTACATTGTTTGCAAAAGTATGTATTTTTTTTCATATGGCCAATAAATTGCACATTTATTTTTAAATGTGTATATAAAAACGGCCGTTTTCATGCGAAAACGGCCGTTTGAAAAAATTATTAGAAGTATTATTCAGCAGCAAGGATGTAGAGAGAGGGTAGTATACCCTTTTCCGTTGCATAACCGCCCCATGAAGAATACTGGGTGGAATACTGGATCCATTTGTTCATAGCGACATTTTTAATTGTCCATTGACCCTCGCTGTTGCAGGAAGCTGTGAAGATATATTCAGGATTTACTGCTCCGTCCTTGATGTTGGGTGCATCAGAAAGGTTGAATGAGTCATAGGTACCTGTCTGGTAGCTGTAACGTCCGTTGGAGTCCACTATGAAGAACTGGCCTTCTCCAAGTTTATATTCCTGATCACCTATAACGGCGCTGCTTGCGAACGTGAAGGCGTTGACTTCATTCTTCTCTTCAATCACATTGCCTGTGATCTTGACAGGAGCTGTATACATGTATCCGTAATTCTTCGATGTCGCGGTCGGGATAGCGCAGATGCCTTCCGCAACGATGAGGTATGCACGGTCAAGGATCAGCTCGGTAGTAAAGTTGAAGTAAGCCTTACCCACATATTTCACGAAGTTCCATTTGCCCTCTTTCTTCACGAACTGAGCGGTCTTGGTCTGGAGATCATTGTTGTTGATTGTCCAGTTCTGACCGTCATAAACGAGTACGGAGCAGGAAGTCCCGTTATACACAACTGCCATTGTGTCGCCCTCCATTGCATAGGGTACATTTGTCTTGAGATAGATTGGCAGGTAGATGGCTGCATCATCAAGTTTGTTTACGCTGAAACCCATGGCGATGTAGTCAGCTGCCTGAAGAGCCATCACTCCGGAAGCCGGAGCCCACTTGCTGCCATTGTAGGTGTAGACGGCTGTCTTTGCTTCAGTGACAGGTGTGTTGGCGACAGCCTTTTTCATAGGAGCCTTGAATCCGGGATTGTCACCGACTGAGCCTTCTTCTGCTGTCAGTACGAAGTTCTTTATTTCCCATGTGCCGGCCTTATCTGCTGAAGTGTACTTAAAGCCTATCTGTACAGATGTGCCGCAGTATTTGCTAAGGTCGATCTCGCCGGAAGGAACGAATGTCCATCCCATTTTATCGGGGAACTCGTAAGCTGTGATCTGTTCCCACTCGCCACCGGCAGGACGAACCCATACGCTTGCTTCGTTCTTGGCGACGTCTACGCTTGTGAAGTAGTTGGTTGCTTCTTCAAAAGAGAAACTTGCTTTGGATCCTCCGAGTGTAAACATGGGAGAGATCAGCCATGACTCAGAAGCATAGTTGGTCTTGTTGGCAAACGCGGATGCCTTCATGCCGTAGTTCTCTCCGGCCCAGCTCCAGACGTAGGTGAGACCTTCGGGAAGGACAGCATTGTAGATCACGAAATCCCCCTGGCTCGCCGTGAAAGGTTCAGAGTAATTAAGTGGTCCTCCACCCACCTGAGTGAAGATCGGATTGTCGTTTGCTTCCGAATAGCTTACTAAAGCATATTGTCCGTCTGTCGCGTCAGTTATCGCTGTCTTAAGAATTTCCGGCAGATTAGCTGCGGCGGGGGTCATCGGAGCGAAAGCCTCTATGAAGTCTTCGTCGCTGTTCCACGCAGCTTTGTAATCGGCCTTGCTTACTGTATACTTTACTGCGCCGGAAATCTGTGAGATAATCGGGTCGGTAACTCCGGTTTCGTTGAAGGTTACGTTTACTTTCGAACCTTCAGGAGCAAGAAAGTAGGGAGCGCTGCTCGATGCCAGGAAAGCGGGCAGATATTCTTTTGCCGGAATTTCGGCTGAGAATACACTGTTGTTGCCCACGGCCTTCAACGCATTGCTTGCGCCTGCGGATTCCGCGAGATCCTTGTTTGTGGAATTGGAAGCAACCGCCTTGTAGTCGGCGTCCGACATCGTGAATTCGCCTTCTATCGCGGCGTCGTAGTTTACGCCGGCCTCGAAACCGTCCAGTTTGTCGTTCCACGCGTTTTCGCCGCAGGAAGCCAGCATGGCCATCGCACCTAAGGCGAAAAATATGTTGTTTACTGAAATCTTCATATCGTTGTCTTAGAATGTGAGTTTGAGACGAAGTGAATAAGTGCGGCCGAAGCTATAGAATACTCGGTAGGCGTTCTGCCAGGTGCCGTCGCTGGTAGCCGAAGTGTAGGCGTCCATGACATAGTTGTAGTTGCAGAGATTGTTGACGTTGCCGTATACGGTAGCGTTAAGGCCTCCGAACTTAAAGCTATAGCTTGCGCTCAGGTCGAGCTGGTTGCCCCATGGAATTTCCCAAGGATTGCCGAGTTCCATTGTCTGTCCGGTGCTGAGGTTGTTGCCGGTGATGGTGTAGTCGGAGTAGTTGCGTGCGGATGCCACCCAGTCAACGCCGATACGCCATCCCTTTAGCGGTCTTACCGTCATGCTGAGGGCGCCTGTGGTCTGAGCGGAACCGCCCACCTTACGTCCTTTGGTGTTGAGCTTAGCCCAAAGGTGGTCTTCCGCCATGATGCCTGACGCTATCGCGCCTGTGCTCAGGTTTGCGAGAGGCTGAGACTCTGCGTTGTAGAAGTAGCCGATGGTGTTGGAGTCATTGATCCAGTCACCGTAGGAGAACATGCCGGAGAATTCAAGCCAGTGGAAAGGCTTGTATGTGGCGGCTACCTCAACACCCATATGGCGTGAAGCGACGCCGCTCATGTTCATTACGTAGCGTGTTCCGTCCTGCATGGTGTTGGACTTAACCATGGTCTGGTCCATCCAGCGGGTGAAATATCCGTTTACCTGCGCTGTGAATTTCGGAGAGTGGAATTCATAACCGATTTCTGCAGATACACACTTCTCGTTGAGTGCGTTCGGGTTGGCGGCATTGGAGACTTCACGTGAAAGGAAGGCTGCCGACATAAACGGCGCACGGCTGATATAGCCGCCGTTTACAAACACGTTGTTGTGGCGGTCAATGTTATAGTTGACGCCTGCCTTTACGTTGCCGGCAAGGAAGTTCAGTGTCTCGGAACGCTGATGTGCCTTGTCATAATAGAAGCGGTTTACGAGCCAGTCTGAGTTGTTGTTGATGGAGCCGCCGAGGAATACATTAAGCTTGTCGTCTTCAAGGCAAGTGTATTCGAGCTGAGCATATAGACCTTCCTGTGCCACATATCCTGTATAGTCACGATATACGATATCGCCTACGCCTAACTTCTGGTATTTCCAGTTGGGATCGGCTGCCGCTGCATTGTTGGCGGGAAGCACGTTCTGGCGAGAAGAGTCGTCTACATAATACTTACCGTTGAAGAGGTCGCTGATCTTTGTCTGGTGGAGACCTGCATAGTAGCGTACGTCAAGACCGACAAGAAGATTGAGGTGGTTCTCGATGAGCTCGTTCTTGTAGGTTGATACAAGACCAACCCAGGTGTGGTTATTGATGGAATGAGCCATCACCATATTGGAGCCTGTGGTGGAGGCAGCGTTCATCTCCTCTATGGCTGCATAGTCGAAAGTGCCGTCATCGCAACGCCATGTGTCGGAGAGGACACCGTTGCTTGCGCCATACCACTGGCTGCGGTAGTCTGATGTACGTCCCTGGCCGCTTGTACCGTAACCGTTGGCTATTGAGAGGTAGACTGCGGTAGAGAGGCTTGACTTATAGTTGATCTGCCAGATATGATTGAGAGAGATCTGGGGTTTGTGGAAGTGGTTCTGGTTCGATACATATGCCTGTCCGTTGAGACGGTAGCCGAACGTGGGGTTGTAACGGTACATGCTTTCGCCGTCCATGTAGTTCTTCACATTCTGCCATCCTTGGATGGTCAGACCATTGTTGGAATCACGCTTCCAGTGATCCTGAGGAGAACCGAAAGCTGTGAGGCTGAGCTGATGGTTGTCGTTGATCTTCTTCGAAACGTTGACAAACCATGTGAAAGCGTCGAAGCGGGTACCCTGGATATAACCGTCGCCCCATTTGCGGCTACCCATCAAAGTGATGGCCCAGCCGTTTTTCATAAGGCCTGTCGATGCTGAGAACCCGATATGATTCATGTTGTCGTTGCCCATTCCGTAGAAGACTGTACCGCCTCTTTTCGCGTCAAGACTTTTGGTCGTGATGTTGAGCGTACCGCCCACTGAGGGAGTAGAGATGATGGCGGCGCCGAGACCGCGCTGGGTCTGCATGGAGGAAGTCACGTCGCTGAGTCCTGACCAGTTCGACCAGTAGACTCCGCCCCATTCCATGTCATTGACGGGTACACCGTTGACGAGCTGTGCCACGTTCGCGCTCTTGAAGCCGCGCATATTGATCTTGGCATCGCCGTAACCGCCACCGTCTTTGGTTGCCCATACGCCGGGGGTTGTCTTCAGGACCTCGGGAAACTCCTGGCCACCGAGCTTTGCCTCGATGAAGGGTGCGTCTACAGTTGAAACGGCAACAGGAGTCTTACGGGTCTTGGCCACCGACTGGGTGACCACAACGTCCTGAAGCATAGTGGTCTCTGCGTCGAGAACCACTCGGCCTATTGCAGGCTGGGCCTTCACGGTCTTGTCCTGATAGCCTACGTAGGAGATTCTAAGCTCCTTCGTGTTGTCAGGAACTGAGAGCGAGAAATTGCCGTCGATGTCGGCTGCCGTTGCTGTCGGTGTGCCGGGCACTGTGACAGTCGCTCCGATCAGGGGTTCTCCCTGCTTGTCAAAAACAGATCCGCGGCATACGTAGTTGGCCCAGGCAGCTGAGCACAACACCATGAGGGCGGATAAGAGAAACAGTCTCTTCATAGTTTTTTAGTTGTTGGTTGTTATTATTGGGTTTTTAGTCTTTCTCTATCAATGTCTGATGTCTCTTCGACTTTATCTTCACTTTATACATATCGAAACCCTTTCCGAAGACACCGTTGACCGCGCCCTGGGTGATGAATGCGTCATCATCGATCCCTTTGACAAGTCGCATTATGCCCGGAGCCTCGATCTTGCGACACCATACCATGAGTATCTTGATTGGTTTCTTGCTGTACCATCCTTCGCCGTCAAGCACCGTCACGCCACGCTTGGCGTCGTTGTTGATGGCATCGGCTATAGTCTGCCATTCCCGGCTGAAGATGATGAACTGGACAGCCTGCCTGTTGCCGACTACTATCATATCCGCGCAGTAAGAGGCAACGAATGTCACTACATAGCCGTACACGATGATGGGAATTCTGGCTTCGAGACGTTCGCCGATCGTTCCGTCAAACGGCAGGAAGATACTGCTCGATACTATCACCATATCTGTTATCACCATCGCACGTCCTATACTGACGTTGCTAAGCTTGTTGACCATCGAAGCCACGATGTCGGTGCCTCCCGTGGAGCCGTTGTGTATCAATACAGTGCCTACGCCTAAACCGCATATTATGGCTCCTAAGATAGCACTGAGAGACATGTCTTCAAGTATCGGATGACCGAGACTCATGAAAAAGGCTTCTCCGACGCCGATTGAAAGCGAGACTATGGTTGCGCCGAAAATAGTGCGGATGACGAATGTTTTTCCCACGATGCGGAATGCAAATGCAAGCAGTACAAGGTTGAGAGCATACTGGGTCACGGCTACGGGAATCGTTTCGTTCGTCGCGAAATAGACAAGCGTGCCGACACCGGTCAGTCCACCCATCACTATCTTATGCGGAAGTATAAAAGCGCAGAATCCGAAAGCATACATGAAAATCCCGACTATAATCATTATATAGTCGAATATCAGACTCTTACGCGATATACTGAATCCAAATATCGTTTTCATGATGCAAATTTACAAAAAAAATATTTAAAATTCATTAATTCGGCCAATTATTTATGATATGTTTTGCAGTGTGTCAGGATTTAACCATATGCGTGATGTGAAAACTGACAAAAAGAAAGGCCTCCGAGTCCGGAAGCCTTTGTCGGTATGCGTTACAACGCGTTTATTTTTCAGCAGCGGCGGGACGCTCTATCCCGTCTTTTTCACAACGTTTTGTCATTCTTTCTATGCGTTCCTTGGTCTCGGGATGTGAGGAAAACATTTTCTGTACGGTGGTTGACTTTGTCGATCCCTCGAGGTTCTGAAGCTTTTCAAACGATTTCACCATTCCCCAGGGGTTGCGACCGTTGGCCACAAGAAAATCATAGCCGCAATCGTCAGCTTCCTTTTCCTGCTTTTGTGAATATTTAGCGTTGATGAGCGACTGGCCGAGTGTGCCGAGCTGTGATTCTGTGAGGGCTGCCGCCTTGCCTCCTGTCGACGCTATCGCATCCTTCAGGGCACCTGTCAGAAGTTCGGTCTTGAATGCGTTTTTGGAGTGTCGTTTCACTACATGGCCTATCTCGTGGCCGATTATTCCCATCAGCTCGTCATCGTCCATAATGTCCATGAGAGCGGCGAAAACGCGCACACTTCCGTCAGGACATGCGAATGCATTGACATCCACTACATTGTATACCTTGAAATTCAAAGGTATCCCGTCTGCGTCAGTGATTCCTGCCACGAGCTTGTTGAGTCTCTGGGTGTATGGATCGTCAGCAGGAAGCACGGGATTGTGCTTATCCATCCAGTCTACCGATTCCTTCACATAGGCAGCCATCTGCTGATCAGTGAGAGTGAAGGCCTGAGCCGCCTTGGCGGCGCTTCCTACGGCCTTCTTTAGGTTGAACTGCGCATAAGCGACGTTTGTACATGCCATCAGGACTACGGCCGTCAGTACTTTAACTAAGTGTTTTCTCATTATTTTTTCAGTTAATTAGGTAAGTTTGTTGTCATTTTTATTACAGGAATCCTAAAGAATCCATCTTCCATCCGAAGCCTTATCGATCCATTTCTTTTGATTCTGTTGTATTCTCCGAGAGGCTTCTCCAGTTTCTTTATCTTGCCGTCATTCATCTGCAACTCTACTATGTAGACTGTATATTTCTCCTCGCGATATCCACGTCTGCCTGTTTTGTAGGTACGTTTACGCACCTCGCTGTACTTCCTCACGACCGGAGCGTCGTATTCATATCCCGAAGAGGGATCAGAAATATAATAATTGATCGAATAGAATGCCAGCAGCAATACAGAGAAGGAGATTACGAAAGCTGCAGGATACTCTAAATATTTCAAATAATGGCCGGTCAGTCTCACGAGGTATCTTGCCAGCCACCATGTGAGAGGCAGGGAAAGCAGCAGGCATCCGGCGGCGGGCTTCCACCATTCGATTATAGTGAATGAATGTAATCCCATTGAGAATCCCAAAGCCGCTATCACTACCAGACATATGAATATAATCAGAATTGTTCTTGCAACTTGATTTTTCAAAATCCTTCAGTCTTAATTATAATACAAAATTATAATACAAAATTACAAAATCCAACTTGTTTATGCAATTTATTCAAGCCATTCAGTTTCTTTTTCCGGTATTCCCTTCATACCAGTCGATATATGCCTGGTTGACGCGCCTTATTCCTCCCTGCGTGGGATAGTCGCCTGAGAAATACCAGTCACCGGGATGGTCGGGACAAGCCTTATGCAGTCCTTCGACAGTCTGGTATACAATCTCCACGTCTATATCCACCGGTTTCACCATCTCGGCTATTCTTCGGGAAATCTGTTCATCTGTGAAGGGGGCGTAGATGTTCTTTACATGATTTTTCAGTTTCTCGCCGGCTTTCTTCTCTATCTCCTTACGGCATGCGGAATAAGTAGAGGCAAGAACGTATTCCATACCGCGTTCTTTAAGCAGGCTTACGGCTGCCTTGAATGCGATAAACTCATCCATCCTGCTCATATCGATACCGTAATAATCGGGATATCTGACCTGAGGAGATGACGACACAACTACGATTTTCTTTGGCTCGAGGCGTGAGAGCATACTGAGTATCGACTGTCTGAGTGTAGTGCCCCTGACTATGGAATCGTCGATCACTACAAGGGAGTCCTTACCTTCGCGAAGACAGCCATAGGATATGTCGTAGACATGTGCCGCCAGATCATTGCGCACATCTCCTTCCGCTATGAATGTCCGGAGCTTGATGTCCTTGATGGCCGCTTTCTCTATCCTCACTTCCGCTTCCATGACTTTACGTATTGATTCCCGGTTGAGTTTGCCGTCTGCCTGAAGCGCCAGAATACGTTCAGTCTTGTAGTTGTTGAGATATTCCTCGATTCCCTCCACAAGTCCGTAGAATGCCACTTCTGCGGTATTGGGGATATATGAGAATACAGTGCTCTCGATATTGCCCTCTACTGATTCCACAACTTTCGGTACAAGAAGCCTTCCGAGCTCCTTGCGCTCGCGGTAGATGTCTGAATCGCTGCCACGCGAGAAATAGATGCGCTCGAAGCTGCACTTCGAGTTTGACTGCTGTGGCAGTATTCGCTCGATGCTTGGAGTGCCGTCGATGGAAATAAGCAGGGCTTCGCCGGGCTCAAGCTCATGGATACTGTCTTGAGGCACACCGAATACGGTCTGGATCTGTGGTCGCTCGCTTGTGGCGATGATGATTTCGTCATCTATGTAGTAGTAGGCAGGACGTATCCCGTTCGGATCTCGGAATACGAATACATTGCCCGAACCGGTGGCTCCGCATATCACGTATCCTCCGTCCCATTCCGGAGCAGAAGCCTTCAGTACGTTGCGGACATCGAGTTCTTCCTCGATTATCAATTCCAGATTCTTATCGACAAAATTCTCCGGATCCTTGTCACGGTGCTTGCGGTAGAGTCTGTGGTTTTCTTTGTCAAGGGCATATCCCAGCATCTCGAGAAGTATGATGGTGTCGCTGTGCAGGCGTGGATGCTGCCCTCTGCTCACTACCGACTCGAAGAGCTGATCTACATTGGTCATGTTGAAATTGCCGCACATAAGCAGGTTGCGGCTTCGCCAGTTGTTGCGGCGGAGGAATGGATGAACATACTCCATTCCGCTCTTTCCTGTGGTGGAATAGCGGAGATGTCCAAGATATATCTCACCGATCATAGGAGCCTCTGTGGCGGCTTCCTGTGGCGTCATGCCCTCCAGCCCGACATCCGACAGCTTTCTGCCTATTCGGTTGAATATCTCCTGAATGGCCTGCGGACCTAACTCACGCTCTCGCCATACATATTCATGCCCGGGATTAGCCTTTAGATTGACGACTCCGACACCGGCGCCTTCCTGTCCTCTGTTGTGCTGTTTCTCCATCAGAAGATACAGTTTGTTGAGGGCATAGGCATAGCTTCCGTATTTCTCCTTATAATAGCCTATTGGCTTGCGGAGGCGGATCATGGCGATGCCGCATTCATGTTTCAGTGGTTCCAAAATCTTATCTTCTTTTTTACCTGTAGTGATATTGCTGTCAGGTTTTCAGTATTTACATATTACCTGAAAAACCTGACAGCTTGACAGCTTTTATTTGAATTTGTGGTCGCAATAGCGGCAGCGGAGCGAGCCGTCGGCCGATCTGTATGCACGACGGGGCGAGTGTTCGTTACGGGTTATGCATTTCTTGTTCTCACAACGTAGGTTTGCGGGAACTTCCACTTCCTCCTGGACGGGCATCGTGTGGTTCGGGTCATCCTTCCAGTCAAGCAGGCTTGAGATGAGCGCCATGCGGACAAACTTGCCGTTTTCCACCTGACGGAAATAAGCGGCCCTGGGGTCGGCATCTACTTCTTCGAGAATTTCGTTGACGCGAGGAAGGGGATGGAGCACAGCCATCTTTTCCTTTGCGAGCTTCATCTTCTCGCAGTCAAGCACGAAAGAGTCTTTCACTGCCTCATATTCGTCTTCGTCGAGGAACCGTTCCTTCTGTACACGGGTCATATAAAGCACGTCGAGTTCCGGCATCGCTTCTTCGAGTGTGTCCACTTCCTTATATTCAAGGCCGAGACGGTCGCATACATCCTGCTTTATGTAATCGGGAAGCCTGAGCTGCGGGGGGGCGATAAGCACAATCTTTATTCCTTTCTGGCGGGAGAGGGCCTTGATGAGACTGTGGACGGTACGTCCGAAACGCAGGTCGCCGCAGAATCCTATTGTCAGGTTGTCGAGTCTGCCAAGCTCACGTGTGATGGTGAGAAGGTCAGTCAGAGTCTGGGTGGGATGAGCATGGCTGCCGTCGCCCGCGTTTATTATAGGCACGCGGCTCACTTCAGTGCCTCCGAGCTGAGCTCCTTCTATGTGATGGCGCATGGCGATGATATCCGCGAAGTTCTCTACTACACGTACTGTGTCGCGCACGGTCTCTCCTTTGCTTACGGAGCTGCTTGCAGCGTCGGCGAAACCGAGCACATTGCCTCCAAGCTCCATCATAGCGGCCGTAAAGCTAAGGCGTGTTCTTGTGGAAGGTTCGTAGAAGAGTGTCGCGAGTTTCTTGCCTTTGCACTTCTCTGAATATTTGTTCCGGTTGGCGATGATGTCGAGGGCAAGATCGATTATGTCCTTGGTTTCTTCCACCGTCAGGTCGGTGGGATCGATAAGATGTTTCATCTTTGGTGTAGGTTAATTATGCTTCCATCCAGGATGTGTCGCTCGGATTGTCGCGGAATTTAAGGATACGGTTTTTCCATACTGGCTCTATATATCCTTCTTCAGCGGCTACTTCCACGAGAGTATCGAGATTGGACAGCGAATGGTTGGTGACATTGGCGGCCGCAAGACGGTCGGTAGCCTTTTTCATACCGTAAGTAAAGATCGAAACGATGCCGAGCACCTCGGCGCCTTCCTCGCGGAGAGCTTCTACTACCTCTATGCAGCTGCCGCCGGTGGAAATTAGGTCTTCCACGACTACGACTTTTGTTCCCGGTTCGCATTTCCCTTCGATACGGTTGCCTCTGCCATGGTCTTTGGCACCGCCGCGTACGTATCCCATAGGTTTGTCAAGCAGCCATGCGGTTATGGCGGCATGCGCTATGCCTGCGGTTGAAGTACCCATCAGCGATTCGGCTTCAGGATAATATTTCTTTATGAGTTCAGCCAGTCCTTCCTCGATGTCCTTGCGGACTGCCGGATAGGAGAGGGTCAGACGGTTGTCGCAATACATCGGGCTTTTGATTCCGGATGCCCATGTAAAGAGTTCTTCAGGACGCAGGAAGACTGCGCCTACACTGAGAAGATCTTTCGCTATTTTCTTTTCCATGATTTTTTACAATTCATAATTCATAATGCAGAATGCATAAATTTCCTGCAATTACAATATGAATGGTTTGTTTTTATTTGATGATATTTTTAAATTGCGAATGCAATTATGCATTAAGCATTATGCATTACTGACCCAGGAATTCTCTGCAGCATCTTTCGTAGGCGGCAAGAGGATCTTCGGCCTTAGTGATCGGACGTCCTACCACTATATAATCTGAGCCTATCTCGCGGGCCTTGGCCGGTGTCATCACGCGTACCTGATCGTCTGCGGCTGAATCGGCGAAGCGTATGCCGGGTGTTACCGTGACAAACTTGTCCCCACATGCACTTTTGACTATGGACGCCTCGCGCGGAGAGCATACCACTCCGTCAAGTCCCGATCTCTGGGCGTTTTCAGCATAGCTGGCCACCACAGCGTCGACTTCTCCTGGTATAAGAATGTCTTCGTTCATAAGTTCTTTGCTTGTGGATGTAAGCATGGTCACGGCGATCAGAAGTGGACGCGTGCCGTCAGGACGTGTCAGTCCTTCTATGGCGGCCTCCATCATTTTGTGGCCTCCGAATGCGTGGAGGTTGGTCATGTCCACGTCAAGATGAGAGAGCACAGACATCGCGCTCTTCACGGTGTTGGGGATATCGCATAGCTTGAGGTCGAGGAAGATCTTATGTCCCCTCTTCTTGATCTCCTTTATGATTTGCGGCCCTGCGGCATAGAAGAGTTCCATGCCTATCTTGACGTAGGGCTTTGTATCGCCGAAACGGTCAAGAAACTCAAGTGTGGCTTCCATCGAAGGGAAGTCGCATGCTATGATCACATCTTTCGCCATGATATTCCTATTATGTCTTTTATATTGTTTATTTTCAGCTTCTTCAATACAGAGGGAAGTTCCTCTGCGATTTTTCTGCATGCCATTGGATCGACTAAGTTTGCCGAGCCAACCTGCACGGCGCTTGCTCCGGCCATCATCATCTCGACCACGTCTTCAGCCGATGACACTCCTCCACAACCCATCACGGGAATACTTACCGCCTGTGCCACCTGGTATACCATCCTGACAGCTACCGGGAAAACAGCAGGCCCGGAGAATCCACCCATGCGGTTTGCTATGACGGGGCTTCCTGTATTGATATTGATACGCATACCGAGCAATGTATTGATGAGTGTGAGTCCGTCGGCTCCAGCCGCCTCACAGGCCTTTGCTATGGCGACGATATCGGTCACGTTGGGTGATAGCTTGATGAAGACGGGTTTACTAACCGCGTCTTTGACCGCACGGGTCACTTCGGCAGCCTGTTCGGCCGAGGTCCCGAAAGCCATCCCTCCGTTATGCACGTTGGGACAGCTGACATTCACTTCAATTATATCGACCCCCTCGCAATTGTCTGCCTTCCTGCATGCCTCTACATACTCCTCGATTGAGAATCCGCTCACATTGGCTATCACGCATCCCGAGTATATCTTTCTTAGTTCCGGCACCTCGTGGTTGTAGACAATGTCCGCACCGGGGTTCTGGAGTCCGACACTGTTGATCATGCCGTCAGGGGTTTCTGCTATTCGGGGAGTGATATTGCCGAAGCGGGGATTGAGAGTTGTGCCCTTGATGGAAATTCCTCCCAGAATGTTAAGATCATATATATCTGAGAATTCCTGTCCGAAGCCGAATGTGCCGCTTGCCGGTACGACGGGATTATTCATCTTGATGCCGCAGAGCTCGGTTGCGATCTCCGGTTCTCCATCAAGTTTTCGGTCGCGCGCAAGCGTCGGTGCGGGAGTGCCGTTCCCCTTGAAGTGCTTCATCAGAATGGCGTCGAACACGGGTCCGTCCTTGCAGACACGTTTTGGTCCCCAGGGTGTATCTATGGTACACCCCATGCAGGCGCCGAAGCCGCATCCCATTCTTTCCTCCATACTGACCTCACCTTTTTCACAGCTGAGCTCACGGCCAAGTGCGGAGAGCATTGTCAGAGGGCCGCATGCATACCAGAAGTCGAAATCCTGCATCTCCGGCTTGCGGATCGCGTCGGTGACAAAACCCTTTGTTCCGGCGCTTCCGTCTACGGTTGCTACTGCCACGTCGGCACCCAGATCACTGAATCTGTCCGCGTAGAAGATTTCTTCTGCCGTGTTGAAGCCAAGAGCCACTTTCACTTTCTTTCCCTCCGCGAGTAGCTTGCGTGCGAGGAGGTAGAGAGGTGGAACTCCTACTCCGCCTCCGGCAAGAAGAGCTGTATTGCCGCACCGTTTTGTATCGAATCCTTTGCCGAGCCCGGTCAGCAGATCGAGTTCCGTTCCCGGAGACATCTTAGCCATCGCTTCAGTTCCTTTGCCTACTGTCTTGAAGACGAGTGTCAGGCGGTTGCCCTCGATGTCGCATACAGAGATAGGACGACGAAGATATAATCCGGGTATAGATATTTCCACAAACTGTCCCGGCATGGTGAATGCCGAGCAGTCGCCTCGGAGTGTCATTTCGAAGACTGTCTCCGTTAGCCTTGTAATGCCTGTTATTTCGAATTTCATGTCTTTGTAGCGTTCAGTCTTCAAAGTTAACTGAATTAATCCGAATTTCCAAAATAAATTCAATTTTTGAATTTAGAATTAGACATTCTTGAAGTCTACCTTATTCTCAAGTCTCAAGTCTCAATTCAAAATTCTCCATTCTCCATTCTCCATTCTAAATTCTCCATTCTCCATTCTAAATTCAAAATTCAAAATTACTACCGTGAGATCATTCCGTTTCCTTTCCTGCCGTATTCTGCGTCGATGGTCGATACTCCCATAGTGATTTCCTCCAGCACGTCAAGAAGCACCCTTACTGTCTCGAGAGCCGTGAATATCGTCACATTGTTTTCTATGGCTATTCGTCGGATGTCATAGCCGTCAAGACGTGTGTTGTGCTGATTCACGTCGATTGTATTGATTACGTAGCTGACGTGGCCTTGACGCAGTGAACGCTCGATGTCGTTGCTCCCTTCGCTGAATTTTCCCATCGTGCGGCAGCGTATTCCATGGTCCTTAAGGAATTTAGCTGTTCCGCGGGTAGCCTCGACATTAAAACCAAGATCGTAGAAGCGACGTATCAGCGGGAGTGCCTTTTCCTTGTCGGCGTCAGATACGGTCACAAGGAGAGTACCGTAGTTGAGCACCTGCATGCCCGAGGCCTGAAGCGATTTGTAGAGCGCGCGGGTGAGCATGTCGTCATAGCCGATCGCCTCCCCGGTCGATTTCATTTCGGGGGAGAGGTAGGAGTCAACTCCCTTGATTTTTGAGAATGAGAATGCCGGAGTCTTGACAAACCATCGTTTACGGTCGGGATAGAGCGTCATGTCGTAGCCTTGGCTCTTCAGGCTCTCTCCGAGCATTACCTTGGAAGCTATCTTTGCCATAGGCACTCCAGTCGATTTGGATAGGAACGGCACTGTCCGCGAGCTTCTTGGATTTACTTCTATCACATAGACGTTATCGTCCTTGTCGACTATGAACTGTATGTTGTATAGTCCTACAATGCCGATAGCCTTGCCCAGTTTGACGGTATAGTCCACGATTGTTTCCCTGACTTTCTGGCTAACGCTGAAGGTAGGATAGACCGATATGGAGTCTCCGGAATGGATTCCGGTTTTTTCTACATGTTCCATTATGCCCGGGATCAGCACGTCTGTTCCGTCGCATATTGCATCTACTTCAAGTTCCTTACCCATTATGTATTTGTCTACCAGCACGGGACTGTGATCTGAGATGTCTACCGCGTTCTGGAGATAGTGGCGCAGGGCCTGTTCGTTGCCTACGATCTGCATGGCGCGTCCTCCAAGCACAAAACTCGGACGCACCAGTACGGGATAACCTATTCGTTCCGCCGCTTTTACTCCGCTCTCTATGTCTGTGACAGCCTCAGCGTCCGGCTGAGGTATGCCGGTTTCCCGCATTATCTGTTCGAAATGCTTTCTGTCTTCAGCCCGGTCGATCGCTTCGAGACCTGTCCCTATGATAGGCACTCCGAGTTCGGCGAGTGGAGCGGCAAGGTTGATCGCGGTCTGTCCTCCGAGAGTCACAATAACTCCTTCAGGCTTTTCGAGATTCACCACATTCATCACATCCTCTACCGTCAGCGGCTCGAAATAAAGTTTGTCTGAAATGCTGTAGTCTGTAGAGACAGTCTCCGGATTGTTGTTGATTATAATTGCCTCGTATCCCTGCTCGCGGATGGTCTGTATGGCGTGTACGGTTGAATAGTCGAACTCTACACCCTGTCCGATACGGATAGGGCCGCTTCCGAGCACGAGAATCTTCCTGCGGTCGCTTACCTCCGACTCGTTTTCATCCTCATATGTGGAATAGAAATAAGGTACGTATGAGTCAAACTCTCCGGAGCAGGTATCGATCATCTTATAGACCGGAGTTATGCCGAGAGACTCCCTCATCTCCCGGATGTCAGCCTCCGTACGGTTCCGCAGTTTTGCTATGTAGCGGTCGCTGAAACCCATTCGTTTTGCTTCGCGGAGAAGTCCGGCGTCGAGAGTATCTGCCTCCTGGATCTCCCATTCCATCTTAATGATGTTGTTGAGCTTCTCAAGGAAGAAGAGGTCGATGCCTGTCTTTTCGTAGATATGCCACAGAGCTACCTTGCGCCTCAACAGCTGGGCGATGGCGAGCAACCTGTCGTCACGCCCTTCCTTGATGTAGTCGAGGATTTCCTCGGTGGGCATATTCTCGAATTTTTTCGAATATAGATGATCTACTCCGGTCTCGAGAGAGCGAATTCCCTTAAGCAGAGACTCCTCGAATGTGCGTCCTACGCTCATGATCTCGCCGGTAGCCTTCATCTGGGTTCCGAGAAGATTGGATGCTTCACTGAACTTGTCAAACGGGAAACGTGCTATCTTCGTGACGACATAGTCGAGTGCCGGCTCGAAACTTGCAGGTGTGTTTGCTATCTGAATCTCGTCGAGAGTCATGCCCACAGCTATCTTTGCACTCACACGGGCAATCGGATAGCCTGTGGCCTTTGATGCCAGCGCCGAGCTGCGCGAGACCCGGGGATTGACTTCGATGATATAATAGTTGAATGAAAGAGGGTCAAGAGCGAACTGCACGTTGCAGCCCCCCTCGATTTCGAGAGCGCGGATGAGACGCAGGGCAGAGTCGCGGAGCAGCTGATATTCCTTATTGGTAAGTGTCTGGCTTGGAGCCACTACCACGGAGTCTCCCGTATGTACGCCTACCGGGTCTACATTCTCCATGTTGCAGATGGTGATGGCCGTGTCGTTGCTGTCACGCATCACCTCATATTCTATTTCCTTGTATCCCTTGATCGATTTCTCCACAAGCACCTGATGCACCGGAGAAAGTGCAAGAGCATTTCGCATCAGTTCGCGCAGTTCTTCCTCATTGTCAGCGAAGCCGCCTCCGGTGCCTCCGAGTGTGAATGCAGGACGGAGCACAACCGGATATCCGATTTTTTCAGCTACTTTCACACCCTCTTCGATACTGTTGACAATTTCGGACGGCAATACCGGTTCTCCCAGGCTGAGGCAGAGTTCCTTGAAGAGTTCGCGGTCCTCAGCCTGCTCTATGCTCTTGAAGGAGGTTCCTAAAATCTCCACTCCGCATTCTTCGAGTATTCCTTTCTTTGCCAGCTGCACCGCGAGATTAAGGCCTGTCTGTCCTCCGAGTCCCGGCACGATGGCGTCCGGACGCTCGAAGCGGATGATCTTCGCCACGTATTCCAGTTTCAACGGCTCCATATAGACCTTGTCGGCTATTCCTGTATCGGTCATAATGGTGGCTGGATTGGAGTTTACAAGTATGACTTCATAACCCTCTTCCTTAAGGGCGAGGCATGCCTGGGTTCCGGCATAGTCGAATTCCGCGGCCTGTCCGATGATAATGGGGCCGGACCCGATCACCATTACTTTCTTGATATCTTTTCTTTTAGGCATTTCTCACCTCCCTTTCTTTCTTATGTTCCTCCATATCGCGGATGAATACATCGAAGAGATAGCCGCTGTCCTGCGGACCGGGTGCGCTCTCCGGATGATATTGTACTGAAAATATGTGTTCCTCCTTGTTCCTTACTCCCTCGACTGTCCCGTCAAGAAGATTGAGATGGGTTATCTCGAGGTCTGTGTCGCGGATGCTTTCAGGACGCACCGCATAGTTATGGTTCTGCGATGTTATTTCTATCTTGCCCGTGAGCATGTTCTTCACCGGATGATTTGCTCCGCGGTGTCCGAATTTCAGTTTATATGTCTTGGCTCCATAAGCTAAAGAGATGATCTGATGGCCGAGGCAGATGCCGAAAATGGGGAGCTTGCCGCGGAGTTTCTTCACAAGGTTCTTGACCTCGGGTACGTCTTCCGGGTCGCCCGGACCATTGGAGATGAAGATGCCGTCAGGCTTGAACGCCATTATCTGTTCGGCGTCCATATTGAAGGGAACTATGATCACGTTGCATCCACGTTCGTTGAGCGAACGTATGATATTGAATTTTATTCCGCAGTCGATGGCCACGACATTGAATTTCTGATTCTGCGTGCGGGAGAACCAACGTTTCTTGCAGCTTACCTTTGCCACGACCTTTTTGTCTACTGGTGTGTCGGCTATGAGCTTGAGCGCTTCCTCGGTCGGTGTATCGACAGGCACTATCGCGGCGCGCATACATCCTTCGTCGCGGATGATGCGGGTGAGGCGTCGGGTGTCTATTCCGCTTATGGCCGGAATATTGGCTTCCTCGAGAGTCTCGGTCATAGTTTTGGTGTAGCGGAAATTAGATGGTGACTCGCAGCATTCGCGCATCACCATGCCGCCGATTGTAGGGGATTTTGTCTCGAAGTCATCGTCAGTGATACCGTAATTGCCGATTAGAGGATAGGTCATGACGACGATCTGATTGGTATAAGATGGATCGGAGAGGATTTCCTGATAGCCTACCATTGAGGTGTTGAAGACTACCTCGCCGACGATGCTTCGGCGTGCGCCGCAGCTCTGACCCGGAAATTCCTGTCCGTTTTCCAATACAAGTTTTACGTCTGCGTCTTTCATATATGTTGTCTGTAGAAACTTTGTTGTTTTTGGTTTACCTGTAACTGGGTCGCTTTTCAGCTAATTAAATCGAATCGTTTCCCTTTGAATATCACTGTCTCAGGTTTCCCTGTAAGTTCCATCCCTTCAAATGGGGTTGCTTTTCCCATTGAATGGAACTTTTCAGGATCGACTTTCCATTTATGTTCGAGATTGAAGACGGTGAAATTAGCTTCTCCCTCCACATTGAGACGGAAGATGTGTCGTGGATTCAGGCACATAAGTTCAATCAGTCTCTGAATACTGATCATTCCGGTTTCAACCAGATGGGTGTAACATACACCGAATGCTGTTTCCAGTCCTACTACTCCCATCGCACTCCCTTTAAGCCCACGGCTCTTCTCGTCGGCGGTGTGCGGGGCGTGGTCGGTGGCGATGCAGTCGATAGTGCCGTCTTTTATTCCCTCTATTAGAGCGTCCCGGTCTTCAGAGCTTCTGATAGGCGGGTTCATTTTGAAACGTCCTTCGTCCTTGAGGTCTTCGTCGCAGAAGACGAGGTAGTGCGGTCCTGTCTCGCATGTCACCTTAACCCCGCGTTTCTTTGCCTGGCGAATCAGTTCCACGCTTTCTTTGGTTGAAATATGACAGACGTGGTAGCGGCAACCGGTCTCCTCCGCAAGTCTGAGATCGCGTTCGATCTGTCCCCATTCACTTTCTGAACAGATACCTTTATGGCCGTTGGCCTTACAGTATTCACCGTCGTGGATATATCCTCCCTTCAGAAGATCATTGACCTCGCAGTGAGCTGCTATGATGACGTCGAGCCGTGCTGCTTCCTCCATAGCCTTGCGCATCATATCCTCGCTTTGCACTCCGCTGCCGTCGTCAGAGAATGCCACAGCGTATTCCATCAGAGCTTCCATGTCCACGAGTTCTCGGCCTTTGCGGTCTATGGTGATTGATGCGTAAGGATAGACGTTAATGGCAGCGTCTTCCTTTATATATTTCAGTTCCTCACCGATATGCTCTGCAGTATCGGGTGTCGGGTTAAGGTTCGGCATGGCGCAGACGGCTGTGAATCCACCGTTGAGTGCGGCTGAAGATCCTGTCTTTATGGTTTCCTTTGCCTCGAATCCCGGTTGGCGGAGATGTACGTGCACATCACATAGGCCGTAGGTGACCAATTTGCCCTTCATAGGAAATATGATGCAGTCCGGGTCTGTCGTTTCTATGGAGCCGTTTCGTCTGATTTCCTTGATTTTGCCGTCGAGCACTTCGATATCCGCAAAGGCGACTCCATCTTCGAAAATCCATTGGCAGCCACTCAGAAGGTAGTGACTTGGAAGAATGTCGGAACCTGTCATTTCTTTATCTGGTTTAATTATAACTGTTAACATAAAAAAACACGCATCCCCTTTCAGGGGTGCGTGTCCTCTACAGCCTGTATGCCGTATGTTGATATCTTTTATGTAGAATATTCCGTCTCATTTCGGAATGCAAAATTACAAAATAATTTTGATATAGTCAAGAAATCATTGAAATGTTTTTAATGAAATCTTAACTAAGGAACGAGCACAAGTTGTGAGGTGCGCCTGGATGATTCCGTGTAGGTTACTGCGTAGATCCCCTCCGTAAGCTCTATTTCGGCCTGATCGGAGATAGAGGTGTGGAGCACGCGGCCGTCAAGTGAGGTAATTGTGATTTTCCCTGCCTTTGGAGCGGCAATCCGGATCATACCTTTGCTTATGTCAATTCGTATATCGGAATCAATGGTGATTCCTGTTATTCCATCCTGTCCGGGTGTGATGTTGCTTCGTTTCGCGATCGGCAGGAATCGCCACTGCCGGTGGGTGGCGCTCGCCGGATCCGTGCCGTAAGCCCACATGCCGACCTTAGTACCCGGATTGCTGCTGTCCCCTTCCAGATCGAACGCTTTTCCTGAAGCTTCAATCTTGAAATACTGCTGTCCGACGGAAGTCAGCGTAAATTCTTTAGTGCCGGTCGGATCGGATGAGCACGACAAAGCATAGCTGCTCCCGCAGCTCAGGGTCTCGCCGTTTCTATTTGTGAATTTTACCTTTCCGTCATTGACAGATGCTTTCCATATCTGGTTGTCGTCCAATGTTGCGGGTTGTAGGCTGACGGTTCCTTCATTTGCTGTTACGACACATGTTGCTGACCGGCGGGGCAGTATATAGTATTCTCCGCCGTCAGTCACTTCACTTGAGATCGAACTTTCTGCAGGAATTACAAAGGTGGCTACTGTAAGAGCGTCAAGATCGAATGTAAGGTAACTGTCTTTCAGTTCATAGGCCATGTCCATATTGTAGCTGTTGTTCTGGCTCTTGATGGCTGTGACAGGAAGGCCGATCTTGTCGTATAGTCCGAGGTCAACGGTGTATTTATTGCTGACAGCATCCGGATTGACAACTACTAAGACCAATTCATTTCCCTCCGGATTTGTGGCGGCTAAAGTATTGTCGTTGGTCGAGGTCAGTATGGTATACCCCGGTTTTATGAATTGAGTGAAATGCTGGCGTACATAATAATTGTTGACACGGCGCATGGTCGCTTTTGCAAAGTTGCCCTGCAGTAAGCACCACTGGTCGTTACCTTCTTCAAAGTATTGCCAGTCACACCAGACAAGCGGTTCTATGTAGCGCATATCCCGTATAAGACGGCAAGCCATATTGAGATTACCTTGAATACCGCTGCCGCCTGCGCCGACCTCACTCATCCATAGGGGAATTCCTTCTGCAGCGCAAAGGGCACTTAGGGCGCAGCAATCCTGTACGCTTCCTTGATAGGTATGGGTGTTGATCTGTCCGACATACCCGAGAGAACCCTCTTTCTTAAAATGTTTTACATCCGCTGTCTGTTGTCCGACGGCTGTTTCGTCACATGCAGAGATGATGGTGTTCAGTCCCGATGCTTTTAGTTTTGGATAAAACACTTTGATGAAGTCTGACATTGACTGCATATCGAAATGGCATCCTTCCTGTACTCCGCTGCATCCCCAGAAATTGGTCATTGGCTCGTTGAATGGCGCTATTGTGGTGAATTCTATGCCCTCGGCTTCTTTGAAATGCACCATTACATCTATAAGGTAGTCGGCGAATGCCTCGTAGTATTCCGGTTTCAGGTTGTCTTTGCCGGCTTCTTTTGCTCCGGAACAGCACCCGCTCTTTGTCATCCACCAGGGAGCGGAATTGCTGAATGCCTCGAATATGGCGTCAGGTCTTCTTTCCTTGATCTTACGCATTATTTTGATCTGGGCTTCGTCTGCTGTCCAGTCATATTCGGAATCCTCATACTGTTTGAATCCGGGCATTTCAGCTCTCAGTCCCTTGCCTTTGCCCATGTGATGTTTTTCGCAGTTAGTGTTGTCAGGATCATCTCCACCACCGATATTATAGCGGAAAACGCTGTAATTCAGATTTTCAGGTAGAACGAGCCAGTCGATTATAGTGTCAATCTTGTCTTCAGGCCAACTGCCGCACATGTGTGCCCACCAGCACAGTGATATGCCCCAGCCGTCAAACACCTGACGTGGCGCTCCGGGATTGACCAAGACGTTGTATTTTGTTTCGGGGATTTCTCCATTTACGTCATCGGCTAAATACCATAGATGCTTTGTGTTGCTGCCGTCTTTGTCGCAAAAGACGGAGCTCCCGTTGGAGATATCATCTACTCCTAAGTATTTGCCTGAAGCCTTGCTCTTAATTTTAAGGAACTGTCCGCTCGTTTCAAATTGAAAAAGACTGGCATCTGAGTCACCATTGGTTATGAACCCGGTGTTCCATGCATTGGCTCCGCTTTTAGCCATGTAAGATCCGTCCGGGGCTTGGATACGGAAATATCCGTTTCCGGCATCGGTGATATCCATTATCTGGGGATTGGCGGCCGATGCGGATTCGAGTATTCCGCTTTTCGCAGACTTGGCAAGATGCAGACCGCTGCCATGCATGATATAATGCTTCCCTACGTACTGTGGTTTGACAGTAAAGGGCATGCATATTGCCAACAGCAGTAAGAACAGGTTAAGGTGTTTTTTCATGGAAAAAATGTTAAGTTGTTTATAATTTCACAAATTTAACACCTTTTTTCCACATTCACAAATTTCCCCTTGAAAATTATCAGCCCCAGAATAGATAGGCGATGAATACGGCGGCTATGGCGCCGGTGATGTCTGCAAGGAGGGCGTAGCCGGCTGCATAACGGGTTTTCATTACTCCTACAGAGCCGAAATATACGGCAAGAATATAGAATGTCGTGTCGGTGCTTCCTCTGACTACGGCAGCCAGACGGCTTACGAAAGCATCCGCTCCCTCCGCTTTCATCACGTCGAGCATCATTGCGCAGCTTCCGCTTCCGCTTAGAGGCTTCATCAGCATCGTCGGAAGAGCTCCCACCCATTGTGTGTCAACTCCGCATGCGCCTAACGCCGACGAAACGGCACCGGTCACAGCGTCAAGAGCTCCTGACGCCCTGAACATACCGATTGCAACAAGAATCGCTACAAGATACGGGATAATGCCGACAGCTGTCTTGAATCCATCTTTTGCTCCCTCTATGAAGCAGTCATATACATTGATCTTCTTGCGGAGTCCGGCAAGTATGAAGAGTATTATCACGCTGAAAAGCAGAAAATTGGCGGCAAAAGTAGAATATGACTCTACTCTATTGGCGGGAAGCGTAGAAAACCACCATGCCACTCCGCCTACGACTGCCGCTATGCCACCGAGCCAGCTCCATAGCACAGCGTCCATCCGTATCCGCTGTTTCAGGCAGAGGGCGATAAGGCCGACGAGCGTCGCGATTGCCGTAGCCAGTAGAATTGGAATAAATATGTCGGTTGGATTAGCCGCTCCTCCCTGTGCCCTATACATCATGATGCTGACCGGTATCAGACATAGGCCGCTGCTGTTGAGCACTAAGAACATAATCATGGCGTCTGTCGCGGTATCCTTCTGCCTGTTGAGGGTCTGCATTTCCTGCATGGCGCGTAGGCCCATCGGAGTCGCTGCATTGTCAAGTCCAAGCATATTTGCGGAAAGATTCATGAAGATGGCACCCATGGCCGGATGGTCCTTTGGGATTCCGGGGAAGAGTCGTGAAAAGAAAGGACTTACGAGTTTTGCCATAGCGGTGGTGACTCCTCCTTTTTCCCCGATCTTCATGATTCCCATCCAAAGCGACAATACCCCTGTCAGCCCTAAGGATATCTCGAAAGCGAAAGCTGCCTGAGTAAATGAAGCATTCATTATGTCGCTCCAGATAGTGGTCACACCGGTAGTAAGCGAAACGCCCACAGCCATCAGGAACGCCACTAAAAGAAAGCCTATCCAGATATAGTTAAGAATCATGGGGTAAGTTT
>JAIEBK010000075.1:6449-9434 GCA_029070945.1 Muribaculaceae bacterium | reverse complement strand
ATTTAAAAAAAAATTCCCTTATACGTGTTGTAAAAAGGAAAAAATTAGTAATTTTGTAGAAACGTTTTAATTTGAACAGCTACTTAAATAAGGAAGTTCGATAATGAAATATATAGGAGCCCATGTAAGTACCGAGGGGGGTGTGTCTAATGCTCCTCTCGAGGCCATTGCGATCGGTGCGAAGAGTTTTGCGCTTTTCACAGGAAGCAGTAACAGATGGACGTCAAAAGCCATTCCTGATGAAGAAGCGGAGGCTTTTAAGGAAAACTGCCGGCGAGGTGGATTCGCGCCGGAACAGATACTGCCTCACGATAATTTCCTGATCAATCTCGGAAGTCCGGATCCTCAGAAACTGCATCTCAGCCGTAAGTCGTTTCTGGAAGAAATGAAAAGATGCGAGCAGCTTGGCCTCACCATGCTTAATTTCCATCCCGGAAGCCATGTGAATGAGATCGAGGAGGAGAAATGTCTCGACCTGATAGCCGAATCCATCAATCTTACACTTGATCAGACCTCGGGAGTGACTGCCGTGCTTGAATCGACTGCCGGACAGGGCAGCAATCTCGGACATCGTTTCGAGCATCTCGCGCATATCATCTCCAAGGTCGAGGACAAGTCAAGGGTCGGAGTATGCGTGGATACATGCCACACTTATTCTGCCGGCTACGATCTTGCTGACGAAGAAGGCTACCGTAAGACATGGGCGGAATTTGACGATATTATCGGAAAAGACTATCTAAAGGCCTTGCATCTTAACGATGATCTGCGTAAGCTGGGATCACGTATTGACCGACACGCAGAGATTGGAAAGGGAACGCTCGGCATGGAGTTTTTCAGGCGTCTTGTCAATGATCCGCGTTTTGACAACATGCCTATTATACTCGAGACCCCTAATCCCGCGATCTGGCCGGAGGAAATCAAGATGCTCTACGGTATGATCACCCATACCCGCGAAAGTTGAATCAATAACTAAAAAATATTAAATACAATGGCAGTACAAAAACCAGACCTTGGCTTCTGGAAGCTATGGAACCTTAGTTTCGGATTCTTTGGTGTCCAGATAGCCTACGCGCTTCAAAGCGCCAACATTTCACGTATTTTCGCTACTCTTGGCGCTGATCCGCATTCTCTCAGCTATTTCTGGATCCTTCCCCCTTTGATGGGTATTCTCGTCCAGCCTATTGTCGGCGTTTCTTCCGACCGCACATGGTGTCGTCTCGGGCGTCGTCTTCCATATCTTCTCCTCGGTGCGCTTATCGCTGTCATTGTGATGTGCCTGCTGCCTAACGCCGGCAGTTTTGGCCTTGCCGTCAGTGGTGCAATGGTGTTTGGCTTCATCGCGCTTATGTTTCTCGATACATCGATCAACATGGCTATGCAGCCGTTCAAAATGCTTGTCGGCGACATGGTGAATGAAAAGCAGAAAGGTCTGGCTTATTCCATCCAGAGCTTCCTCTGCAACGCCGGTTCGCTTGTCGGCTATCTCGCGCCGATAATTCTTACCGCCATCGGCATCAGTAATGTGGCTCCGCAGGGAGTCGTGCCCGCTTCTGTCACATATTCATTCTATATCGGCGCCGCAGTGCTCATCCTGTGTGTCATCTACAGTTTTGCCACTATTAAGGAAATGCCTCCTGCCGAATATGCCCGTTTTCACGGCATAGACGCTTGCAAGACTGAAAAGAAAGAGAAATTCAACCTGATGAAGCTTCTCAAGGAAGCTCCGTCTACTTTCTGGAGTGTTGGACTCGTGCAGTTCTTCTGCTGGTCAGCATTCCTGTTTATGTGGACCTACACCAATGGCGCTATCGCCGGAAGTGTCTGGGGTACACAGGACGTTGCCTCAGCCGGATATCAGGAGGCCGGAAACTGGGTGGGTACGCTTTTCGCCGTCCAGGCTATAGGTTCTGTCCTCTGGGCAGTGGTGATACCTCGCTTCAAGAGCCTTAAGACCGTCTATATAGTGAGTCTGCTGCTTGGCGCGGCCGGATTTGTATCTACTATTTTCTTTGCCGACAAGTATCTGCTTTTCATAAGCTATGTTCTGATAGGATGCGCATGGGCCGCTATGCTCGCATTGCCGTTTACTATCCTCACGAATTCTCTTAAGGGTGAGAATATGGGAGCTTATCTCGGTCTTTTCAACGGAACGATCTGTCTTCCGCAGATCGTGGCGGCGGCTCTTGGCGGTGTATTGCTCCAGATGCTTGGAGGCAACCAGAGTTACATGCTTGTCGCTGCCGGCATACTGCTTGTGGCGGGGGCCGTGTCCGTGTGCTTCATAAAGTTGAGTTATGGCGAAAATAAGTGATAATGTCAAGTGTCGTAGAATATAAAGGAGTCGAGATCTGTCGTGCCGAAAAGAGAGTGCTGACCGATGTGTCCTTCTCCATCGGAGAGGGTGAGTTCTGCTATCTCGTAGGACGTGTAGGCAGCGGAAAGAGCTCTCTGATGAAGTCTATGTATGCCGAGGTGCCGATACACTCCGGTGAAAAAGCCGACGTGCTGGGATACGACCTCCTCGGACTGAAAAGAAAGCAGGTGCCTTTTCTCCGACGCGATATTGGTATTGTCTTTCAGGATTTTCAGTTGCTGCAGGACCGTTCGGTATTTGAAAATCTGTCTTTTGTACTTAAGGCTACCGGCTGGCGCAACCGCGCCGATATGGAGCAGAGGATAGAGGATGTGCTCATGGATGTCGGCATGCAGAATAAGAGCTACAAGATGCCACATGAGCTCTCGGGAGGCGAACAGCAGCGTATAGTCATTGCCAGGGCATTGCTGAATAATCCCAGACTTATTATCGCTGATGAGCCGACGGGAAACCTCGATCCTCAGACAGGAATCACCATCGTCACCCTCCTTCATGAGCTTGCTGCCGGCGGGCACTCCGTGCTGATGGCGACCCATAACCTTCAGCTTTGCGAGGATTTCCCGGCACGTGTGCTTCGATGCCGTGACAGGGAGCTGATAGAGGAGTTCTAA
>JAIEBK010000075.1:0-6349 GCA_029070945.1 Muribaculaceae bacterium | reverse complement strand
TTTTTGAGGATTTCTCCTGTTATTTATGGGGTTTAGATTTCTTTATTCAAAAAAAATTGATTAAATTTGCATCGAAATAGGGAAGGAAGGCCTTAAAAGGCATTTTTTGTCCCGACTACCATGAAATGATTATTCATAAGCATTCATAACAAGCTATTTAATTATGGCAGAAAAGAAAGAAAAACTGTTTGACATGTTCCCGCCGGTATCCACCGAAGAATGGATGGCGAAGATCAATGTCGACCTTAAGGGCGCTGACTTCAACAAGAAGCTCGTATGGCGCACCAACGAAGGCTTCAATGTCATGCCTTTCTATCGTAAGGAAGATATCGAAGGTCTTCCTTCAGTAGGCTCCATGCCGGGTCAGTTCCCCTATGTAAGAGGTACAAAGACCAACAATGACTGGCTTATCCGTCAGCAGATCCTTGGAGAAACTGCAGAAGAAATCAATTCAAACGCAAAGCATGCCCTCGACAAGGGCGTTGAATCGCTCGGCATCAGCATGCGTGGCCTGGAGGCTTCAGACCTCGCCGCTGTACTTGAGGGCATCGACTTAAATAAAGTCGAGGTCAACATCATCTGCTGCCCGCGCAAGGCTGAAGAGATGGCTAAAGCGCTTGTGGCTCTTGTAGAGAAAGCCGGTGCGGCTGATACCTTCAAGGGTAGCATAGGCTTCAACCCGTTCAAGCGTCTTCTCAAGCACGGCCTTGAATTCCCAAAAGATATCAAAGAGACCGCACTTGCAGTCTATGAGGCAGTGAAGCCTGTAGCAGGCCTCCGTTGCTTCGCTGTAGACAGCTTCCTTCTTAACAATGCCGGTGCATATATCACTCAGGAACTCGGCTATGCTCTCGCATGGGGCGCCGAATGGATGACTCTCATGACCGAGGCCGGCCTCACTCCATGCGAAGTCAATAAGCGCATCAAGTTCAATATGGGCATCAGCTCCAACTATTTTATGGAGCTCGCCAAGTTCCGTGCCGCACGTATGCTCTGGGCTGAGATAGTGAAGGCTTACGGCGCAGACGAGGAATGCTGCAAGATGGCCGTTCACGCCGTTACAAGCGAATTCAACATGACCATCTACGATGCGCATGTCAACCTGCTCCGCTCCATGACCGAGACAATGAGCGCCGCTCTGGCAGGTGTCGATTCAATCGAGACCCTTCCCTTCGATCTTATTTACACTACTCCCGATGAATTCAGCGAGCGTATCGCACGCAACCAGCAGCATCTTCTCCGCGACGAGTCTCATCTCGACAAGGTGGTTGACCCTGCAGGCGGAAGCTATTATATAGAGACTCTTACCTGCTCTATCGCCGCTCAGGCGTGGAAGGTATTCAACGAGGTAGAGGACAACGGTGGTTTCTACGAGATGCTCAAGAAAGGTGAGATCCAGGCTAAAGTGAATGAAAGCGGAGTGAAGCGTCATCTTGACGTTGCCCGCAGAAAAGAGATCCTTCTTGGCACCAACCAGTATCCGAATGTCAATGAAATGGCTCTTGACAAGATCAAGAAGGATGGCTGCGCATGTGGATGTGGCTGCGGAGAGGTCGCAGACGGAGCTGTTGAATACCTCAACTTCGACCGCGCTGCAAGTCAGTTCGAACAGCTTCGCCTTGACACTGAACGTGCCGCAAACCGTCCTAAGGTGTTCATGCTGACAATCGGCAACCTCGCCATGCGTCTTGCCCGCGCACAGTTCTCCGGTAACTTCTTCGGTTGTGCCGGCTATGAGATCATTGACAACAATGGCTTCGCTACAGTGAAGGAAGGCGTTGATGCTGCGATCGAGAAGGGTGCCGACGTAGTGGTTCTCTGCTCAAGCGACGATGAATACGCCCAGTATGCTCCCGAAGCATTCAAGGAACTCGCCGGCCGTGCCGTATTCGTAGTGGCAGGCGCCCCTGCATGCATGGATGAGCTCAAGGCTCAGGGAATCGAAAATTTCATCCACGTTCGCGTCAATGTGCTTGACACACTCGTGGATTTCAATGCGAAACTCCTCAAATAATGCGCTGACATGAGACCGAATTTTAAAGAAATAGATATCAATAAGGTTGTGACTCCCGCCGCTGCCGCTCCGGTGGAGAAAGGGGAGGAATGGCTCACCGCGGAACTTATTCCCGTAAAGCCCGTCTACACTAAAGAAGATCTTGAAGGACTCGAGCACCTCGACTATGTTGCAGGTCTTCCTCCGTTCCTTCGTGGCCCGTACAGCGGCATGTATCCCATGCGCCCGTGGACAATCCGCCAGTATGCGGGTTTCTCTACTGCTGCCGAGTCAAACGCATTCTATCGCCGCAACCTGGCATCCGGCCAGAAAGGCCTTTCTGTCGCTTTCGACCTTCCCACCCACCGCGGTTACGACGCTGACCATGAGCGTGTGGTAGGTGACGTGGGTAAGGCAGGTGTATCCATCTGCTCCATCGAGGATATGAAAGTTCTTTTCGATGGAATTCCATTGGGCAAGATGTCCGTTTCCATGACCATGAACGGTGCCGTTCTTCCCGTGCTCGCTTTCTATATCAACGCAGGTCTTGAGCAGGGTGTCAAGCTTGATGAGATGGCCGGTACTATCCAGAACGATATCCTCAAGGAGTTCATGGTGCGCAACACCTATATTTATCCGCCGGCATTCTCTATGAAGATTATCGCCGACATCTTCGAATACACTTCGAAGAACATGCCGAAGTTTAACTCCATCTCCATCTCCGGCTATCACATGCAGGAGGCCGGTGCTACCGCCGACATCGAGCTCGCTTATACACTTGCTGATGGTCTTGAGTATCTCCGTGCAGGTGTCAACGCCGGAATGGATATCGATTCATTCGCTCCGCGTCTGAGCTTCTTCTGGGGCATTTCAATGAATTACTTCATGGAGATCGCCAAGATGCGCGCGGCCCGTATGCTCTGGGCCCGTATCGTGAAGCAGTTCAACCCCAAGAATCCCAAATCGCTCGCGCTCCGTACTCACTCCCAGACTTCAGGATGGTCGCTTACCGAGCAGGATCCTTTCAACAACGTGGGCCGTACTTGCGTAGAGGCTATGGGTGCCGTTCTCGGTCATACACAGTCTCTCCACACTAACGCTCTTGACGAGGCTATCGCGCTTCCGACCGACTTCTCGGCACGTATCGCGCGTAACACCCAGATCTATATTCAGGAGGAAACTTATGTGACCAAGCAGGTAGACCCGTGGGGTGGCAGCTACTATGTAGAGGCCCTCACCAACGAGATCGCAGAAAAGGCTTGGGCTCATATTGAGGAGATCGAGAAACTCGGCGGCATGGCAAAGGCTATCGAGACAGGACTTCCGAAGATGAAGATCGAGGAGGCCGCTGCACGCACTCAGGCCCGTATCGACTCCGGAAAACAGGCCATCATCGGTATCAACAAGTATCGTCTTGATCACGAGGATCCCATCGATATCCTTGAAATCGACAACACTGAGGTGCGCAACGAACAGTGCGCTCGTCTTGAGGAACTTCGTAAGAACCGTGACGAAGAAGCTGTACAGAAGGCTCTTGCCGACATCACTGCTGCTGTCAAGGATCCGAGCAAGGGCAACCTTCTCGATCTCGCGGTTAAGGCTGCCGGACTCCGTGCGTCGCTCGGCGAAATATCCGATGCGTGCGAGGCAGAGGTAGGTCGTTATAAAGCAATCATCAAAACTATTTCAGGCGTGTATTCAAGCGAAGAAAAGGGTGATCCCGAATTTGAGGAAGCCCGCAAGGCTGTCGCTGATTTCGCTAAGCGCGAAGGTCGTCAGCCCCGTATCATGATCGCCAAGATGGGTCAGGACGGCCATGACCGTGGTGCGAAGGTCGTTGCGACCGGTTACGCTGACTGCGGTTTCGACGTCGATATGGGTCCGCTCTTCCAGACTCCGGCCGAAGCTGCCCGTCAGGCTGTGGAGAACGACGTTCATATCCTCGGTGTCAGCTCACTGGCTGCCGGACATAAGACACTCGTTCCTCAGGTGATCGAGGAGCTCAAGAAGCTCGGACGTGAGGATATCCTCGTTACTGCCGGCGGTGTGATTCCCGCTCAGGACTATGACTTCCTCTACAATGCGGGTGTTGCCGCTATCTTCGGCCCCGGTACACGTATTCCGAAGAGCGCTATCGAGATGATACGTCTCCTCAACGAGCAGACTGCAGAATAATATTCATTCCATAATGAGGCAGGGGGCAGATACGTTATCATGTGTCTGCCCCTTTTAATACATATAGGGTGTTTTTTTGTTATATCTATAGAGATTTGTTCTCTTAATGAAAACACATGGTAAAAACAGGTTTGAACAGAAGATATAGGATATTGACAGGTCTATTGGTGTTACTGATCGGTGTTCCCGTGGCGAAAGGCGACTTTCTGCGGGAAGGCCGCGATGCATTCATGAAGTATGACTTCGATCTTGCTTCGGAAAATTACGAAAAATATGCCAAGGTCCTTAAGAAATCCCCTAATGCCCGGAATGAGGAATTGCTTGAAAAATACCTCAGGCAGCTTGAGATAGCGGAAAACTCTCTTGATAATGTGCAGCAGATAGAGATAATTGACCGGATCGACGTTCCTGCTGCGGAATTCTTTAAATATGTGAAGTTGCCCGCTGCCGGCGGAAAGCTTCTTGATCCCGACGCCTTATTGAAATATCAGCTTAACAATATGTCGGATTTCGTATTCTCGACGGAATCAGGCGACGTAATGATGTGGTCTGAGAACGATGAAGGAAATCGGGAAGTAATCATGCATACCGAGCGTCTTATGGATGGCTCGTGGGAGAAACCGTCGAATTCAGGAGAAATACTGAATGACGGAGGGAATGCCCGCAATCCGTTTATGCTTACAGACGGCCTTACGCTCTATTATTCCTCCGATGGAGACGGGAGTATGGGTGGATATGATATTTTTGTCGCCACGAAGGATCCGGTCAGCGGTAAATTCCGTCAGCCCATAGGACTTGGCTATCCTTTCAATTCCCCGTTTAATGAATACATGATGGCTATAGACGAGGATAACGGTATCGGTTGGTGGGTAACCGACAGGAACGGTATTGACGGTCAGGTTTCAGTCTATATCTTCAAGACCAACGAAGTGAGGAAAAACTATGTGTTGGATGAAGAAGATGATATAATATCGCTTGCGAGACTCGATGATATAAGTATTACCAGGAATCCGGACACAGACTATGCGTCGATTCTTAAGGGAATTGAACGTAGAAACCGTGCTGTAAACAGGAGTATGGACTACGACTTTTTATTTCCAATGCCCGGAGGGAAAGTGGCGAGACGACTGTCAGATTTCTCCAAGGCTTCCGCTAAGCGCGATATGCAGCAGTATTTTAAGATGGTAGACGAATACAGCGCGCTTGAGAAAAAACTTTCTGAACTTAGAAAGAAATACCATCAGACTGACCGGAAGAAGGGTTCATCGACGGCGCTCAAGAATCAGATATTGGAGCTTGAGAAGAAGCGTGAGTGGATGTCAGACAATATGAAGAAGATGCGCAACACGATCATAACTGAAGAAACCAAACAATAACAAGGAAGCGATTACCGTAGATGGAGAACCTACATAGTCATACTGAATTTTGTGATGGTAGAGCAAGTATGGCCGAGATGGCCAAGGCTGCATATGAAGCAGGATTCACCACGTGGGGCATATCGCCTCATAGTCCGATATGCTGCCCGTCCGGAGCGAATATGAAAGCGGATGATGTCGGGGCGTATCTTAAGGAGGCTGATCGTCTGAAAAAAGAATACTCCGGAAGGATGCGGATACTTACCGGCATGGAGATCGATTACATTTCGGATGCATTCGGCCCGCATTCGGAATATTTCGTGAATCTTCCGCTCGACTACAGAATTGGCTCAGTGCATTTTGTACGTACCAGAGACGGACGTCCGGTCGATGTAGATGGTCCGGCGGAGAGATTTCTGAAATATCTTGATACGGAATATGAAGGAGATATCCGTTATGTCGCCGAGACATATTTTAAGGAGGAACTTGAGATGCTTGAAAAGGGTGGTTTTGATATCATCGGCCATCTTGACAAGATAGGGGATAACGGAAGTCATGCTCAGTCTGATCTTGAAGATCAGGACTGGTATGCTGATCTTGTAGAGAAAGTCATCTCGAAAGCTGTAGAAAAAGGAATTATAATTGAGATCAACACGAAAAAATTCTATACAGGCCGGCGTTTCTTCCCTTCGGAAAAATGGTGGCCGCTTCTTAAGAAATACAACGCCCGTCTCATCCTAAGCACAGACGCACATTATCCCGACAAAGTCTCGGCCGGCTATCAGTCAGCCCTCGACCGCCTCCATGCCGCCTCCATGGAAAAACA
>JAIEBK010000074.1 GCA_029070945.1 Muribaculaceae bacterium | reverse complement strand
ATGATCAGTCTTCTGTCTGGGATTCGGCATATGCCTTCAGAAGTTTCTCCTGAACGTCGCCCGGTACGAGTTCATAACCTGCGAACTCCATAGAGAACGAACCTCTGCCGCCGGTGATGGAACTGAGGGCCGTGCTGTAGCTTGCCATCTCCTTCAGTGGCACCTTTGCCTGAAGTTTCTGAATGCCATGCTCGGCATCCATACCCATGATGATGGCCCTGCGACCCTGAAGCTCGCTCATCACGTCGCCCAGATAATCATCCGGAACGAGTACCTCTACATCGTAGATAGGCTCGAGGATCTTCGGATTAGCCTCACGGAAGGCCTGTGAGAAGGCATTGCGTCCTGCAAGGCGGAACGAGATTTCATTTGAGTCTACCGGATGCATCTTGCCGTCGTAGATCATCACGCGCACATCGCGGGCATAGCTGCCTGTAAGAGGACCCTGCTCCATACGGTCCATGAGACCCTTGACGATAGCCGGAATGAAACGTGCGTCGATCGCGCCACCAACGATACAGTTGTAGACAAGAAGCTTGCCGCCCCAGTCAAGAGGTATCTCCTGCTTGTCGCGAACGTTGAGCTTGAATTCCTGATTGCCGAACTTGTAGCTGTCAGGTTCGGGCATTCCCTCGGTGTAAGGTTCTACGATCAGATGCACCTCACCGAACTGGCCGGAACCACCTGACTGCTTCTTGTGGCGGTAGTCAGCACGGGCAGCCTTAGTGATGGTCTCGCGATAGGGTATCTTCTGCTCCTCGAAAACGATGGGAAGCTTCTCGTTGTTCTCGATTCTCCACTTGAGCGTGCGGAGATGGAACTCTCCCTGGCCTTTTACAAGAGTCTGCTTCAATTCCTTGCTCTGCTCGATGATCCATGTCGGATCTTCCTCATGCATACGGGTAAGGATACCTGCGAGTTTCTCAGCATCACTCTCTGTGACGGGCTTGATGGCGCGTGTATATTTGGGAGCCGGATATTTGATGAAGTCAAACTTATATTCGCAACCCTTCTCATCGAGAGTGTTGCCTGTACGCACATCTTTCAGCTTCACGGCAGCGCCTATATCTCCGGCCTCGAGTGCATCTATCGGAGTACGGATCTGGCCGCATACGGTGAATATCTGCGCGAGACGTTCCTTTCCGCCACGGTCTACGTTCTCGAGATCAGCACCGGCCTTAAGGGTTCCGCTCATCACCTTGAAATAGGAAACCTCACCGATATGGGGCTCTACCGAAGTCTTGAAGAAGAATACGCTCAGAGGTCCGTTGGCGTCCGGCTTAACGGCAACGCCGTCTACAGTCTCGGGAGCCGGCATGTCATCAACAAACGGACATACATTTCCAAGGAACTCCATCATACGGCGGACACCCATGTCCTTGCCTGCGCTAAGGCATATCACAGGGAAGATGGACCGCTCTATAAGTCCTTTTCTGATACCCATACGGAGATCATCTTCCGTAAGGGTCTCATCTCCGAAAAATTTATCCATGAGGCCTTCGTCGTTGGCTGCGGCAGCTTCCACGAGGATGCCATTGAGTTCTTTGGCTTTCTCAAGCTGATCGGCGGGTATATCCGTGATAGTGGGAACACCACCGTCGGGACCCCACTCATATTTCTTCATCAGGAGCACGTCGATGATGGCGTTGAAGCCGGGACCGGCGTTGATAGGATACTGGATAGCCACGACATTGTTGCCGAAATGCTCACGAAGCTGCTCCATCACGTTGTCATAGTCCACTTTCTCGCCATCCATCTTATTGAGAGCGAAGATCACCGGCTTATGAAGTTTGGCGGTGGTGCGGACGATGTTTTCCGTGCCAACCTCCACTCCATACTCAGCATCTACAGTCACGACACCTATATCAGTAACTCCAAGCGCTGTGTAGGCGTTGCCTACGAAGTCATCGGCACCCGGGCAGTCGATGATATTGAGTTTCTTATTATTGAATTCTGCGGCAAACACGGTCGAGAACACTGAGTAGCCGTATTCCTTTTCTACAGGAAAGTAGTCTGAGACAGTGTTGCCGCCGGCGACAGTGCCGCGACGCTTGATCACACCACACTCGTAAAGCATAGACTCGGCAAGGGTGGTCTTGCCCGACCCCTTGGAGCCAAGGAGTGCTATGTTTTTGATTTCGTTAGTTTTGTAGACCTTCATGGATAAAAATTTTATAGGTTTCTGTGTGGAGAGGAGGTCACAAACACGACTCTTTCGCGTTTGCGGACGCAATTTAGTTAAAAAATTTAAGAAATGAGCAATTTTTTGATATGTTGTAAAGCATATTTCTGAAAAAATTGAGAATTTTGAATTCTGAATTGAGAGTTGAAGGTCCGGAATGCAAAAGCATCCCGACCGTGATGGCCGGGATGCCCTTTATGCTTATAGTAGACGGGCGGTTTGGAAACCGCCCACCCATATTATTCTATCAGATATTATATTATCAGAGCCAGCGAACGTAGGCGAAGTCCATGCGGTGAGGCAGCATCGGATTCTTCGGATACATACGGAGTGCGTAGCGGTAGGTAGCGGCATCGGTGAGTTTCTCGTCGAGCTCATAGCTTACGATAGAACCGTTCTGAGCAACGACCTTCAGCTGCTTTGTGCCGGCGAAGTCGGAAACTCCGTCATGCTCCTTGTAAGTGACGAGCTCAACGCCGATGGAGTCGCCGAGGCCCTTGGTGTCAAGAGTACACTTGACAACGAAGTCACCGCCTGTGTGGTAGGTGTTTGTAACGCTCTCATTGTAGTCTACAGCGAGCACTTCGATCTGATCCCACTTGGATGCCACAGTCTCCTTCCATGCCACGATCTCACGTGCCTTAGCAAAGTCGTGTGCCTTGAGTTCGGCTGCGCGCTTGGCCTCCGGCTCATAGAAGCGGGAGATATAGTCGTCAAGCTGACGCTTCATGGTGAAGTGAGGCGCGATGTTGCCGATCGAACGCTTGATATACTGGATCCACTCCGGTGAGTAGCCCTTGTAGTTCTTGTCGTAGTAGAGAGGAATGATCTCATTCTCAAGCATCGAGTAGATCGTAGCGGCGTCAAGCTTATCCTGCTGACCCTGGTCGGTGAATGTACGCTTGTCGGTAAGCGCCCATCCGGCCTGCTCGTCGAAACGATAGCCTTCATACCACCATCCGTCGAGGACGGAGAAGTTGAGCACACCGTTCATCTCAGCCTTCTCGCCGGATGTACCGGAAGCCTCGAGAGGACGTGTCGGGAAGTTAAGCCATACGTCGACGCCTGTCACGAGACGCTTGGCAACAGTCATGTTATAGTCCTCGAGGAAGATGATCTTGCCGAGGAACTGCGGCATGCGGCTGATCTCCATGATATGCTTGATGAGGCCCTGGCCTGCACCATCGGCGGGGTGAGCCTTGCCGGAGAAGATGAACTGCACGGGACGCTGCTCGTTGTTGACGATCTTGGCGAGTCGGTCAAGGTCGTTGAAGAGAAGATGAGCGCGTTTGTATGTGGCGAAACGACGTGCGAAACCGAAAATGAGGGCGTTCGGGTTGATCTTGTCCATGATCTGCATTACAGCGGAAGGATCACCCTGGTTGCGGAGCCACTTCTCGCGGAAGTCACGGCGAACGAAGTTGATAAACTTGTTCTTGAGTGTCATACGCATATTCCAGATCTCATCGTCTCCTACCTTGAAGATACCCTTCCAGGCCTCAGGATTGGACTGATCCTCGAATACCTGCTGACCGAGCTTCTCACCGTAGAATTCCTTCCATTCAGAAGCTGCCCAGGTCGGCATATGAACACCGTTGGTAACGTAGCCTACGTGGCTCTCTGCCGGATCGTAACCTTTCCAGACACCTGCGAACATCTTCTTGGACACCTCGCCGTGGAGCCAGCTTACACCGTTGGCTTCCTGACAGGTGTTAAGCGCGAACACGCTCATAGAGAATTTCTCATTGCTGTCGGGATTTTCGCGGCCCATATTCATGAGGTCCTGCCATGAGATACCGAGCTTAGCGGGATACTCACCCATGTACTTTCCGAAGAGGCTTTCGTCAAAGTAGTCGTGGCCCGCGGGTACGGGAGTATGCACAGTATAGAGAGAACTTGCGCGGACAACCTCGAGAGCTACGTTGAACGGGAGATGGTCGTTCTGAACATACTCCACAAGACGCTGGAGGTTGAGAAGCGCGGCATGGCCTTCGTTGGCGTGATAGATGTCGGTATGGATACCGAGCTTATTGAGCATATACATACCGCCGATGCCGAGCAGATATTCCTGCTTGATACGGTTTTCCCAATCGCCGCCATAGAGCTTGTGAGTAATCGGACGGTCATATTCGGAGTTCATGTCGAAGTCAGTGTCGAGCAGGTAAAGCTTCATGCGGCCTACGTTGACACGCCATACATGGCAGTAGATGATACGGCCAGGATAAGGCACTTCGAGGATCATCGGCTGGCCGTCTTCTCCGAGCACAGCCTCAATAGGAAGCTGGTCGAAGTTCTGAGACTCATAGTTGGCGATCTGCTGGCCGTCGATGCTCAGGCTCTGCTGGAAGTAGCCGTAGCGATAGAGGAAACCTACAGCCGTCATGTTGATGCGTGAATCGGAGGCCTGCTTGATATAGTCGCCGGCAAGGACACCCAGACCGCCTGAGTAGATCTTAAGACATGAGCAAAGACCGTATTCCATGGAGAAATAAGACACGGAAGGAAGGTCGTTGCGCATCGGCTGCTTCATGTAGTCCTGAAACATCTTGTAGACCTTGTCGATACGGTCCATCCAGAGTTTATCGTTCTGTATTTCCTGAAATCTTTCGTAGCTGAGCTGCTGGAGAAGCATCACGGGGTTCTCTCCGGTGTTGCGCCAGAGATCGTGGTCAAGGTCGCGGAAGAGGTTTTTAGCTTCGCTGTTCCATACCCACCAGAGGTTTTTTGAGATTTCCTCGAGGGGACGAAGCTTCTTGGGAAGAGAGTTTGATACCACCATATTGTGCCACTGAGGCTGGTTGGTGTTGCTTACTTGAAGTTTCATAAATATATTTCGTTTATGTTATTCGTTTTCGTTATGCGTTTTATTATTATTTCGACATTCTCTTGTCGCGGTTCGCGTCGGCTATCCTGAATGCCTCGTCATATTTTGAGATGAAAAGCTTCCAGTCTGCCAGAGCCGCAGTAGCCGAGGCAGCCTTCGAACAGGCATCGACAGTTTTCCTATCCGCTCCGGAGAATGCCTCGAGGGTGTCGGCGATAGCCTTTACGGTATCCCGGTAACTGCTGTCATCGCGTGGTGCCACCACTACCCCGGTTTTCTTCAGAGATTCGATGTGAGACTCTATTTTTGAGCCTGCCACATCCGATTCCACCCACTGTCCGAATCCGGATTTATCAGTAGTGACAGTCGGGACTCCGAACGCGATGCTTTCGAGGGGTGTATAGCCCCATGGCTCGTAGTAGGATGCGAAGACTGTGATATCAAGGGCCGGGAGTATGTCATAATAAGATATATTGACGATGCCGTCTGCTCCGTCAAGATAGCAGGGAATGAAGATCGTCTTCACCTGGCCATTACCCGCGAGCTGACCTTCAGACTCGAGCTGACCTATACGACAGCATGCCGGATCGGAATCCTCATTATTAAGACGATGCGTCAGATAGTCGGGATTCACGGGAAGGATGCCGTTCTGGTTGAGGTCGATCAGGAGCTCACCGTTCGGTTCACGAACCCATGCCGGGACGAGCACGAGTGCGAGTATATCGCGTCGGGCTGCGGCTCCGGTACGTGAAAGTTCCGCCATCGAGTCAAGAAATACGTCAAGACCCTTGTTACGGTATTCGTTTCTGCCTGATGTGGCGATGATAAGAGTGTCCTCGCTCCACTGACGCCCGGTCATCTTCCCTGCTATTTCAAGCAGACGCTTGCGGCCTGCGTTGCGAAGGACATTATAAGTGCGTTTTGCGGGCACAAAATCAGGTTCGAAACCGTTGGGGGTCACTACTTCCGGACGTTTGTCAAGAAGTTGTGCGCATTCGTCGGCCGTAAGAGTGCTTACGGCAGTAAAGCAGTCAGCGTTAATAGCGGCAGCTTTCTCAACGGAGTGTTTCGCCTCCATGTTGAGTTCGCGTGACATCTGGTCGCCGTTATATCCTGTGAAATACTGATAAAGGTTCTTGCCATTGCCGCATATCGACCGTCCGATCGATGTGGCGTGGGTAGTGAAAAGGCTTGCGGCCTCCGGCATGATCTTGCGAAGCCAGAGAAGGCCCATTCCGGTGGTCCACTCGTTGAAGTGAGCGAGAACATTCTTGTCGTCAGCACCGAGATGATTGGCGAGAGCCAACATCGTCGTGGCTGCGGCCACACCGAAGGCACATCCTTCCGGATAGTCGCCATAGCAGTGCAGGGAGTCGACGCCAAACATCTGCCACATCTCGCCATATATATCATTAAGCAGCGGATAAACACCGTCAAACTTTATCAAGACTACGACGGGGCTTCCGGGTATATCCCAACGGCCGGTACGAAGAGTTATGCCGTAAGGGAGCTGCAGTTTTGACGCTCCCTTAAGGAGCGACTTTACTTCTTTAAAATAAGGAGAGGGAGTTTCATCAGTCCAGACATCGGGACCGATAAATATGAGGTTATCGCCAAACTGCTCTTTGAGCACACGTGCCTTAGTGGAAAGGACGGTGTATATGCCACCGATCTTATTGCAGACTTCCCAACTTGTCTCGAAAAGCAGTTTCGTGGAGATGTCGACTGACTCGTTCGCTATCTTTTTACCTTTACCTTTCGTGGTCTTGCAAGGAGCCTTGGCTGACTTGCAAGCAGACTTAGAGGAGAGTGACTTTTGTTCTTTTTTCATATCGCGATTATAGGCCCGGCTATTGTAAGTTGTGCCGGGTTATTCTTTCAAGGGTGCAAAATTATAAAAAAATTGCGTAATCTGCAAGTAATTCGGAAATTGATAGATAAAATTTGGAAGATTTAAGAGAAATTAAATAAGTCTTCAGTCATTAGTCTTCAGATGTCTGTTATTGGGGAATTAGGAATTTTATTAAAAAGGGTGATTTTGGGTCTGATGGAAAAAAGTGGGTCGTCAGAAGTGTTAAAACGGGTCAAAAATAGGCATTTTAACACTTCTGATGGAAATTTTTGGGAATTTCAGCCGATTTCAGACTCTAAAGTCTGTATGAATTCATACATGTTGGTCGATGGATTTCCCGGCCAGTTCATTCTATCCGCCTTTCGTGATGCTTCTTGCTGATTAGCCAAAAGAAAACTCTGCTGGTCTTTACTCAATCGTCCTTTCGCGTAAGATCTCCATACAGGATGACTTGCCGACAGTTCCTTTATAATTGAGCATGACTGAGTATATCGCCGGAAATCCCTCGAATGCAACAGATACCATAATTCGATCGACGGATTTGAGAGAATCGATCGTCCCGGCATGTTCATAAGGCGGCTTATAATACAGTCGATATCGGCGTCGTATACGTAAAATATACTACAGTCATCTTCTTTATCAATCCCTAATTCCTTTAGATACTGGTTAACAAGCCGTGGATTTATGGCATTTCCGCTTACTTTGGTCTTTATTGTGATAGGAAGTCTGTAGTGGCGCTTGAGCATATTGACATATTCCTCCTCAGTTTCCCCTTCACAAAACACAAGAAAAACCCTATGGGGTTTTCTTGTCTTTTTAAACCTACGCTCCCTCATTCCGTTGCAAATGAGCTTGATATCAACGACAGCACGTTTCCGACATACGGTACGCCATCGAACCTGCCCTGAAGATACGCTTTTCTGACATCCGAAATCCTCTCATTTCCTTCAAAATCCGACAAAGGTACAAATTCCGAGTTTCCGTCAGGCTGCTTGGTGACAAAGACAATCTGCTCAGGACGCAGTTTGGATGTATCAAGAAGCATAGGATTATGACTTGTAAATACGAGCTGCATTCTCTTCGAGGCTCGAACGACATCCAATATGAATTCGGCAAGATACAGATGTAGCTTTAAATCGAATTCATCAAGAAATACCGTACAACCGTGTCTGATCTTCTTGAAAAGACCGAGAAGAATTAAAAGCAGACGCTTGGTACCCTCGGATTCCTCTTTCTCGAAATCAAACGGAATGGAAGGATTCTCCTTATGAAAACTCAGAAGACGCATCTGTCCGGATAATGATTCATCCCAACGTATATCTATTATGTCACTGTCACTTACTTCAAATGCCTGTAGCAATATAGGACGGCATTGCTCAAAATCATCACGGGTAATTCCTTTTGTATCGAGACCGCCGATCTCAGTCATCACATTGTTAAGAAAGAAACTATAGACAGCCTGAGGTATCGTCCGGTTCATTGAGCTGGCCCGACTAAGAAAAAGAGTCCTTGGGCCGGTATTCGCCTCAATCTCGGAAGGACGCATGATCAATCCCTTTCCATAGGAATATTCACTTCCGTTCTCACGCATGAAAACCTTTGCCTTTCTTCTGTTGGGATAATGAAAGAGACTTTCCGATATTATACGTCCATCCAAAATCGAAAATGAATATTCATATTCCACTCCCCCGGCTACGAAATCCATGTAGAACTCCGATGGCTTGTCTCCATCAAACTTGAATGGATGGAAATCGAATCTATCTCCTTCGTTTGAAAGATGGGATTTCAATATCAGGTTACGGCAGAACGACACAGCCTTTATTATATTTGACTTTCCGGCGGCGTTTCCTCCGAAGAGACCTATTATATTGACGAGTCTTTCTCCGTGGAAGTCGAGGATATTCTCATTAAGAGATTCCCTACTCCTTCGCGTAGATGAATCGACAGTAAAGTCAAGAACTGCGTCATCACGCAAGGAAAAGAAATTTTTTACTTTCAGGGCTATGATCATAACAGAAGTTTTATCGACTGCAAAGGTAAAAAAATTAAGCTGATCTCACAAATTTAGAAAGACCTATTTTGAGGTCTGATGGAAAAAAGTGGGTCGTCAG
>JAIEBK010000073.1 GCA_029070945.1 Muribaculaceae bacterium | reverse complement strand
AAGTCATGTGCATCATTGAATACATGATAGAATTTAACCCAACCACTATAATCTATTGACTATGAAAAAAGACGGACAGGCGGCCTTTGCCGTTGAGATAACAGATTCCGACCAGTATTTCAAAAACATCCCCGACTCCCTTAACGCCATTCTCGAGGCTTCCATATGCCGTAATTGGGAACACCCCGCTCTTTCCGACTATAAGGGCTCTACATACTCATTTGAGGATGTGGCGGAAATGGCAGCTAAACTACACATTCTTTTTGACGCCGCCGGCGTAAAGCAAGGCGACAAAGTGGCCATATGCGGCAAGAACTCGGCAAAATGGGCCACTGCCTTTATAGCATGCCTGTCATATGGCGCGGTAGCGGTGCCGATCCTTCACGAATTCAAGCCCGAGACCATCCATCATCTCGTCAATCACTCGGACGCAAAAATTCTTTTCGTAGACGAAGCGATATGGAAACAGCTCGACTCGCTTGAATTTCCATCGCTTGAAGGAGTCATCTACATCAGCGAGTTCGGCATGCCATACTCAAAGTCGGAAAACCTATCCATGGCCCATGACAACATCGAAAGGTTTTTCCAGGATAAATATCCTCATGGATTCTCCAGGAAAGACATACACTGGTATAAAGATAATCCCGATGATCTCGCGGTCATCAACTACACATCCGGGTCTACAGGCATGAGCAAGGGAGTGATGCTTCCCTACCGCTCGATATGGAGCAACATCAAGTTCTGTATGGAGTTCCTGACATTCCTGCGACCAGGCGACGGAGTGCTCAATATGCTGCCGCTCGCCCACCTCTACGGCATGGTGATCGAAATGCTGCATCCGTTTGCAAAAGGATGTCATTGCACATTCCTTGGCCGCACACCATCTCCTGCAATACTTCTTGCGGCTTTCGCCGAAGTCAAGCCGAAACTCATCATTACGGTGCCCCTCGTGCTTGAGAAAATAGTCAAGACAAAGGTTTTTCCTGTAATCAACCAGCCCAGAATGAAGTTTCTCCTGAAGATTCCTTTCATCAACGGCATAATATACCGTAAGATCCGCGAACAGCTCGTCCATGCCCTCGGAGGAGAGGTGAAGCAGGTGATCATCGGAGGTGCGGCCCTCAACGCTGAGGTGAACGAATTCCTGATGAAGATAAAGTTCCCGGTGACCGTAGGATATGGCATGACGGAATGCGGTCCGCTCATCACTTATGAGACCCCTGATAAGGAAAAACCCGGTACGGTAGGAAAGATAGTAGAGCGTATGGAAGCCCGCATCGATTCTCCCGATCCGGAGACAGTGCCCGGCAACCTGTGGGTACGCGGCGACAACGTGATGAAAGGTTATTACAAGAATGACGAGGCTACCAAGGAAGTGATGCTTCCGGACGGATGGATGAATACCGGAGATCTCGTGACTTGCGACCGCGATGGCAACATACGCATCATGGGACGATCGAAGACTATGATCCTCGGCCCTTCCGGACAGAACATATATCCGGAGGAAATAGAGCAGAAACTCAATAACCTTCCTTATGTTGCGGAATCCGTAGTGATTGATGACCACGGCAAACTCGTGGCTCTCGTATATCCGGATTTTGAGGCCCTAAAGAAAGACGGAAAGAATGCGGACACAGAGATGGAGGAAAACCTAAAGAAACTCAATCCCATGCTCCCTGCATACTCCAAAGTATCAGAAATACGAATCTTCGACAAGGAGTTCGAAAAGACACCCAAGCGCAGCATCAAGCGTTTCCTCTATCAGCCTTAATCAAGTTGCAGCTAACAAGAACCGCCTCCTCCCGGGGGCGGTTTCTGTATAAGGCCGAAGAAAAAATCAAAGTTTTTTCATATTAAAAATATGTTTCTTAACATGAAACAACAATGCAACCAAATGCAACATTTATGAAATAATTGTGAAATCGCCGCAAAAATTATCATTTTGCCATAATTAGAAAAATATTTAATATTTTTGTAGCTTTTTGAAATAGTTTCTTAATTTGAATGAAAAAAAGTTATTTGGAAAGTTGAAAAATATGTATTAACTTTGTAATCGAAATCGAGAGCGGTTTCTTAGTAGCCTCTTCGGAGGCCGGATGGATTGGAAAAATATATCGTAATACATTCGAACCTAATACATGAAATTAATGGGACCGACCTGTGAAGGCCACAATGCGGCGGAGGCCATAATACAATACCTAAACATTATACCTGAAACGCCTGAAACAATCTTTTGCTAACCTTTTACGATTTTTGAAAAATCGAGATTTGAGACCTAAAGAACTCCGCCGCGATCCCAAAACATAAGATAGAAATAATTCAATTTAACTAATCTGATATGAGAAGGGCCTCCCGACGGGAGGCCCTAAAAATTTATCCTGATTCAAATATCGTAAGTCTCGGGTCTTAGATCCTATCCCATCATAACCCTTAACTAAAACTCCGCTCCAAGGTTCACTGCCGGCTCCTTGAGTTTATAAAGAAGCTCATTATGAAGCTCAGGATGGTCATACATGATATGAGAAAGCTCCCAATGATGTCCGGCCTCCTCCTTCAATAACGGCGAGGTGGCGTCCACATCCGTAAGATTCCATGTCAGAAGTACAGTCTTTATCTTAAGGGCCTTCAGTTTCCTGACGAGCATTTCATGATCCGCGTCGCCTGTAATAAGAACCACATAATCAAACTTACGGAACGTCGCAAGTTCATATGCCTCAAGTGCGAACCAGACGTCAACACCTTTCTCGACTACCTGAACAACTCCATCCTTCTCAACCTCACGCAGATGCTTGTAGTGAAACACTACATCGTTCTCGATCAGCGTATCCTCGAATTTCCGCTCGTTATAAAGAAGTTTCTTATCATATGCCTCCTTCACACGGTATCGTCCGCGGAAATAATGAGCCTCCGTGATCTGGCAGTCTGACTGGTCAACGTCTTCTTCCATTGCCAGACGGAAGGTGATGAAGTCGAAAAGCGACTTCACCCTGATTATAGAATTCTCCGATTTCTTAAGTGCCCTGTTCACCTTCGCGTAATAACCGCCGTCGATGAATACACCGATAGATATATATCCAAGCATAAACGTTTAAGTTTTTATAAGCAGTGAGTGGAATCCGTCCACGTGTTAATTATCTCTGTCTATTTAAACGTTTATGCATGGAATGAGGTTCGCGTACAAATTATGAAACACAGATAAAGACTATATTCTATATTAAGGTAAGAGCTAACGGATCCGTCACTCGACATAAATCCATTCGCCGTTGGCCTTGCAGGTATATGATGGAGCCATCTTCTTCTGTTTCTTCGATATCACATCCTCAATTACCGACTGTGGGATTTTAGCGATATCGGGTGTACCGTATTCGTCACAGTCCTTTTTTGCCACCTGAAGGACATATCCATCGTCACGCTTGTTGATTTTCCATTCCGTACCTACCGTCACGTCCATAACCAATGAGTAGGGCCATACCAATATACCGTTGACAAGCTTTCCGACTGAGAATGACGCATAGTTGTCCATTTCGTCATATTCAGCGCTGACGGCATAGACACCGCTATCGTTGCTATAGACCTTATAACCGGTCGTTTTGAGTTCATCTTTGGTGATTGGCTGCAGTCCATACTTCCTGCAATACTGTGCAGATACCCATCCGTCTGCGGCTTTCGCGCCTATGCCCATGAGCTCATACCATCCGTTCTGCTCTTTCAGCACCGGTGCATATACCCCCGGCTCGAACATCAGAGCGTAGACATTACCTTTCGGAGCGGCAACAGACCACTCTGCAAAATATTTCACCGGAATCTGATAGTTGTTGATCTTCATTTCGTCTACGAGCGGACGGGCTGCCGACGGTGATGGAGTCTTTCGGATATTTATTCCCTTATCGGATGCAGTAGACGCCACAGAAGTCCATGTCGGAACCTCGACATCAAAGTTCAGCAGCATATTTGAGCCACCCGGTTTCGAAGAAGCTGTTGCCGCAGTCTTAGTCCGGGTCTGGAATACAGGAATATTATCGATGCTCGTGATTTGGTTGTCCATAAAGAATCCACCTGCAAGAATGTTGTCAAATTTCAGATTGCTCAGATAGTCGACTTTCCTGTCAACACCATCAAATATAATAGAGAAGTTCACCCATTCTCCTTTTTTTGCATGCACAGCCGGCTTATCTCCCACCCAAGAGGGAGTCTGAGGCCGGAATTTCCTCAATATAGTTCCATCCTTGGTCTCGGCATATGTCTTTTCCAGACTCGGATCAGCCACCACAATCCTCAGCAAATCATAATTGGAGTTGTTCTTCATCCTGAGCTTCACCTCTATACGGTCGCCCTTCTGCTCCGCCTTCACCACTTCCGTAGGAATTTCGGCATCAAACGACGCCACCTTGGGCGTGACAAGCGTCTTCTCGTATTCTCCCATTACGAAATCCACAGCATCCTTAGGCGACACAAAAGGTGTCACCCCCTGCGGAAGACGGTCTTCCACAAGTCCAATCTCGATATCGTCAGGACTAAGACCGCGAGGCGATGCTGTAAGCCCGAGTATGCGCAGACTTCTGTCTTCAAGCACCACTATCCTACACTCCCCTTTTTCGCCACGCGCAGTAATCCAGTCAGCAATTATTATTCCGTCTTCAAGCCTTGGATTGGTAAGCTTGAATTCATCGGTATTGGAGAAAAGATACTTTTCCCTGAACTTTCCGAAACCGGGCGCGACCGACCCACCGAAACTGCGGCTGAGTTTCTTGGCATTCATAAAGTCTTTAGGCAGTCTCTTGAAACTTGACTCCTTCTCCTTGAACACCTGCGTGAAATCGGGAGTACCGTTGATGAAGTCGAGTGTCAGATACATCTGCTTTCTTACACCTTCAATCTTTGTATCACATTCATATACTCCCGCCACATTTATAGGCTCTGCGGCAGAGGACAGTGACGGCATCAGCCACATTCCGAGGAAAAACAGGAGCATACCAGTTTTCCGGCAAACTTTTCTCTTAAGACAGTCAGTAATCATAATTTAAAGATTGGTAAATTAATTATTCCAGCATAGCATCAAAAAATACGACACCATAGCATAGTAAATTGCAAAGATAAAACTAATTTTTCAATTACCCCCCCCCGATTGTTAAAATATGTTAACAATGTTAATTTTTTAGTAGTCTCAGCGTAAAACATTAAAATTTGTAGGATAGAAAAAAAAATACTAATTTTGCAAACAGGAATAATAATAAAATTAAAAATTTCAGAACAACAGACATGGCCGAAATAGTAAGCGGAACAGCCCTTGCCAAGAAAGTGAAGCAAGGTGTTGCGGAGAGAGTGAAGGAATGCGAGGCAAAATACGGACGTGTGCCCCATCTTGTAGTAATCCTTGTAGGCGAGGATCCCGGAAGCGTATCCTACGTCACAGGAAAGGCTCGTGACTGCGGAGAAGTTGGATTCAAGAATACTACCTTGAAATATCCTGACACAGTAAGCGAGGAAGAACTTCTCGCTAAAATAGCAGAACTAAACGCCGACGACAGTGTCGACGGACTTCTTGTTCAGCTCCCTCTGCCCAAGCACATCAGCGAGGCAAAAGTGATCGAGGCCATATCAAAGGAAAAGGATGTAGACGGATTCCACCCTCTCAATGTCGCCGCACTATGGCAGAAACAGCCTTGCCTACTCCCTTGTACGCCACAAGGCATCATCATGATGCTTAAGGAAGCCGGTGTAGAGATTGAAGGGAAACGCGCTGTGGTTATCGGCAGAAGCAACATCGTTGGCCTCCCGGCCTCCAAACTTCTTCTTGACCACAATGCCACTGTGACGATGGCCCACAGCCGCACGAAAAACCTTCCGGAGGTGACTCGCGAGGCCGACATACTCGTTGTAGCGATCGGCAAGCCCAAATTTGTGACCGCCGATATGGTGAAACCCGGAGCGGCTGTGATGGATGTTGGCGTCAACCGCAACCCGGAGACAGGCAAGCTCTGCGGAGATGTTGATTTCGAGGCGGTAAAGGATGTGGCATCGGTCATCACTCCGGTTCCAGGCGGCCTCGGCCCCATGACCCGTGCCTGCCTGATGGTCAATACCCTCGAATGCTTCCTCCGCAAGATGAATAAATAAACCAATAAGGACGCACGGGCCGTGCGTCCCCCTCGAATGATAAAAAAGAGGAGTATCTTTTGGATACTCCTCTTTTTTTAGTATGATGTTTGTTCTTAGGATTCAACAGCCTCTACGTCGACTACCGATGCATAGTCATCGGTGATGTTCATGGCTGCAAGTTCGTCCTTGTTGGCCACTACGATGCGGTTGTATTCGCGCAGACCGGTACCTGCCGGAATAAGGTGACCGCAGATTACGTTCTCCTTCATGCCCTCCAGATAGTCTGTCTTGCCGTTGATGGCAGCCTCGTTAAGCACCTTGGTAGTCTCCTGGAAGGAAGCTGCACTCATGAAGCTTGATGTCTGCAGAGCGGCACGCGTTATGCCCTGGAGCACCTGCTCTGAAGTTGCCGGCATTGCATCACGAACTTCCATGGTCTTGAGGTCTTTACGCTTCAGCGATGAGTTCTCGTCGCGCAGCTTACGCTGAGTTATGATCTGACCCTTGCGGTAGTTGGTGGAATCACCGGCGTCGGTAATCACCTTCTTGCCCCATATAGAGTCGTTCTCCTCCATGAAGTCACGCTTGTCTACGATCTGCTGCTCGAGGAAGCGGGTATCGCCCGGATCAAGGATATTCACCTTACGCATCATCTGGCGCACGATAACCTCGAAGTGCTTGTCGTTAATCTTAACGCCCTGCATACGGTAGACGTCCTGAACCTCGTTGACGATATATTCCTGTACGGCAGTCGGGCCCTTGATATTAAGGATGTCGCTCGGAGTGACAGCACCGTCAGACAGCGGTGTACCGGCACGAACATAGTCGTTCTCCTGCACGAGGATCTGCTTTGACAGAGGCACAAGGTATTCCTTAGTCTCGCCAAGCTTCGATGTCACGCTGATCTCGCGATTACCGCGCTTGATCTTACCGAACTTGACCTCACCGTCAATTTCACTTACAACTGCAGGATTGCTCGGGTTACGGGCCTCGAACAGCTCGGTGACACGCGGAAGACCACCGGTGATGTCACCTGCATTGCCGGCGGCACGCGGAATCTTAACGAATACCTGTCCCGGAGTGATCTCCTCGCCATCTTCTATCATCAGATGGGCTCCTACAGGAAGTGAGTATGTACGGATCACATCGCCGTCTGCATCGAGAAGCTGAGCTTCAGGCACCTTGTTACGGTCTTTCGACTCTATCATGATCTTGTCATGCATTCCGGATGCCTCGTCAGTCTCAACTCGGAAGGTGACACCTTCCTCTACGTTGACGAATCTAACCTTACCGCCTTCCTCAGCAACGATCACGGCGTTGAACGGGTCCCATTCACAGATCATGTCACCCTTCGTCACCATATCACCGTCCTTGAAGTAAAGCTTCGAACCGTAAGGTATGTTGGCGTTAGTAAGCACGATACCGCTCTTTGGCTCGACTATACGCATTTCACCCATACGACCTACTACGATGTCTACACCGTCCTTATCCTTGATAGTACGGATTTCATCCATCTCGAGACGTCCATCATGGCGTGCAGTGATGTCCTTGACTGCAGATACGTTACCTGCGACACCACCAACGTGGAACGTACGGAGGGTCAGCTGCGTACCGGGCTCGCCGATAGACTGTGCCGCGATGACGCCGACAGCCTCGCCTTTCTGCACCATGCGGTGGTTGGAGAGGTTACGGCCGTAGCACTTGGCGCAGACACCCTTCTTGGATTCGCAGGTTAGCACGGAACGGATCTCGACAGACTCGATCGCAGAGTTCTCGATCTTCTCCGCTATAGCCTCGGTAATTTCCTCACCGGCATGCACCAGGATGGAATCGTCGTGAGGATCGCGGACGTCATGTACAGAAACACGTCCGAGGATACGCTCGGAAAGGGTTGCAACCACTTCCTCGTTGTTCTTGATCTCCGTGCATACGAGGCCACGCAGTGTGCCGCAGTCCTCTTCATTGATGATAACGTCGTGGGCCACGTCTACGAGACGGCGGGTCAGATATCCTGCGTCCGCGGTCTTAAGCGCGGTATCCGCAAGACCTTTACGCGCACCGTGAGTGGAGATGAAGTACTCGAGCACGCTCAGACCCTCCTTAAAGTTCGCGAGAATCGGGTTCTCGATGATCTGGCCACCCTCTGCACCGGCTTTCTGCGGCTTGGCCATAAGACCACGCATACCGGAAAGCTGACGGATCTGGTCTTTCGAACCACGGGCTCCCGAGTCAAGCATCATGTAGACGGAATTGAATCCCTGCTGGTCTTCCTCCATCTGCTTCATCAGCGTGTCGGCAAGCTTCTTGTTGACGTTGGTCCATACGTCGATCACCTGATTGTAACGGTCGTTACCGGTGATCATACCCATCTGATAGTTGGCGAGAATTTCCTCAACCTGAGCGTTACCTTGAGCAACATATTCAGCCTTCTCCTCAGGAATGATGACATCACCGAGGTTGAACGAAAGACCGCCGCGGAACGCCATCTTGTAACCGAGGTTCTTGATATCATCGAGGAACTGTGCCGAACGTGTCACACCGCAGGTCTTGATAACCTTGGTAATGATGTTTCTGAGTGATTTCTTCGAGATGATCTCATTGACGTATCCTATCTCTTTCGGCACATACTGGTTGAAGAGAACACGGCCTACAGATGTATTTTCCTTAAGCACCTTCACCGCGTTTCCGTTCTCGTCAATATCGTCGACAAGCACAGATACCGGAGCATGAAGATCAAGACGACCTTCATTGTAGGCTATCTCAGCTTCTTCAGGTCCATAGAATTTCGAGCCCTCACCCTTTGTGCCGGGACGAAGCTTGGTTATATAATAAAGGCCGAGCACCATGTCCTGTGAAGGCACTGTGATAGGCGCGCCGTTCGCAGGGTTGAGGATGTTGTGTGCGCCGAGCATCAGCATCTGCGCCTCGAGGATCGCCTCGTTGCCGAGAGGAAGATGCACCGCCATCTGGTCACCGTCGAAGTCGGCGTTGAATGCCGTACATGCGAGCGGGTGGAGCTGGATTGCCTTGCCCTCGATCATCTTCGGCTGGAAAGCCTGAATACCGAGTCGGTGAAGCGTCGGGGCTCGGTTGAGAAGCACAGGATGTCCTTTCATCACATGCTCGAGGATATCCCAAACTACCGGTTCCTTACGGTCAACGATCTTTTTCGCACTCTTTACAGTCTTTACTATACCGCGCTCGATGAGCTTACGTATGACGAACGGCTTATAGAGTTCCGCCGCCATAAGCTTCGGAATACCGCATTCATGCATCTTAAGTTCCGGACCTACGACGATTACCGAACGTGCTGAGTAGTCGACACGTTTACCGAGGAGGTTCTGACGGAAACGACCCTGCTTACCCTTGAGGGAGTCTGACAGAGACTTGAGAGGACGGTTGACGTCGCTCTTCACTGCCGAAGCCTTGCGTGAGTTGTCGAGAAGAGAGTCGACAGCCTCCTGAAGCAGACGCTTCTCATTACGGAGGATCACTTCAGGCGCCTTGATCTCAATAAGTCTCTTCAGACGGTTGTTGCGTATGATGACACGGCGATAGAGGTCGTTGAGGTCGGAGGTAGCGAAGCGACCGCCGTCAAGCGGCACGAGAGGACGAAGCTCCGGCGGAATCACCGGAATAGCCTTCAGCACCATCCATTCAGGTTTATTGACATCTTTCGAAGCAAGGAATGAATTTACCACCTGAAGGCGCTTCAGAGCCTCGGTCTTACGCTGCTGCGAGCCTTCTGTGTGGGCTCTGTCGCGCAGGTCGGCTGCCAATGCCTCGAGATCGATGTCCTGAAGAAGCTCGTATATGGCCTCGGCTCCCATTTTTGCGATGAACTTGTTGGGATCATCGTCGGGAAGAAGCTGGTTGCCTTCAGGAAGCTGCTCGAGGATATCGAGGTATTCCTCTTCCGAAAGAAGGTCAAGACGTGCCAGCGGTTTGCCGGAGTCCTTCGTGCTGACCTTCTCGCCGTCCCTTGTGTCGGTGGCGATATTGGCTGCCGCACCGGGCTGAAGCACTACATAGCGCTCATAGTAGATGACGGAGTCAAGCTTCTTTGAGGGGAGACCGAGAAGATAGCCTATCTTGTTGGGAAGGGAACGGAAATACCAGATGTGCGCTACCGGAACCACGAGCTCTATGTGGCCCATACGTTCGCGACGCACTTTCTTTTCAGTTACCTCCACGCCGCAGCGGTCGCAGACGATACCCTTATAGCGGATACGCTTGTATTTGCCGCAGTGGCACTCATAGTCCTTCACAGGGCCGAAGATCTTCTCGCAGAAAAGGCCGTCACGTTCAGGCTTATACGTGCGATAGTTGATCGTCTCCGGCTTCAGCACCTCGCCGCTTGACATTTCCTTGATCTTCTCGGGCGAAGCCAGACCGATCGTTATTTTGGAAAAGTTGGTCTTGATTTTATTGTCTTTCTTGAAAGCCATAGGTTTTCCTTCTATGTTGTCCGGTGCCGTCGGAGACTAACCTCCGACGGTCCGGGATTTTTTTATTTGATTTCGACTGATACCGGGCTCTTAGTCGAGAGTGATACTCAAGCCAAGACCGCGGAGCTCATGCAGAAGCACGTTGAGTGATTCCGGAATACCCGGATTTGGCATCGGGTCACCCTTCACGATTGCCTCGTAAGCCTTGCTGCGGCCATTGACGTCATCACTCTTGATCGTAAGGATCTCCTGAAGTATGTGGCTTGCGCCGAATGCCTCGAGCGCCCAAACCTCCATCTCTCCGAATCGCTGGCCACCGAACTGGGCCTTACCGCCGAGAGGCTGCTGAGTGATCAGAGAGTACGGACCGATAGAGCGAGCATGCATCTTGTCTTCCACCATATGGCCGAGCTTCAGCATGTAGATTACTCCTACGGTAGCCGGCTGGTCAAAGCGGTCGCCTGTTCCTCCGTCGTAGAGATAGGTCTTGCCATAACGCGGCAGACCGGCCTTATCTGTCCACTCGTTGAGGTCGTCAAGGCTTGCTCCGTCGAAGATAGGAGTAGCAAACTTCTCGCCGAGCTCGCGTCCGGCCCATCCGAGAACCGTCTCGAAGATCTGTCCGAGGTTCATTCGGGAAGGCACACCCAGAGGGTTAAGCACAATGTCGACCGGCGTTCCGTCCTCAAGGAACGGCATGTCTTCCTGACGAACCACGCGTGATACGATACCCTTGTTTCCGTGACGGCCCGCCATCTTGTCGCCTACACCGATCTTACGCTTCTTAGCAATGTAGACCTTGGCCATCTGCATGATGCCGGAAGGCAGTTCGTCACCGATCGTGATATCGAATTTCTTACGACGAAGCTCGCTATCTATCTGCTTGTATTTACGCAGATAGTTGGTGATAAGCTTCATTACCATGCCGTTGATGCGCTCGTCGTCTGTCCAGTTGCTGAGGTTGACAGTCTCATAAGGGAATTCCTTCCAGTTCACACCATTGAATTTCTGACCTGCAGGAACAATCTCGTCGCCGAGGAAATCCTTCACGCCGGCTGACACAACTCCGTTGAGGAGTTTTTCCATCTTGCCGACCATGATGTTTGTCAGATCATCAAGTTTCTCTTTGTATTCCCTTTCTATCGCCTCAGTCTGCTCGTTGGCCGACTTCCGCGATGTGCGGGTCTTCACGGCTTTAGAGAAGAGATTGGTGCCGATCACGACGCCCTTAAGGGAGGGGCTTGCCTTGAGCGACGCATCCTTCACCTCACCGGCCTTGTCGCCGAATATCGCGCGGAGCAGCTTCTCTTCAGGTGTAGGATCGCTCTCGCCCTTCGGTGTGATCTTACCGATCATGATATCGCCCGGCACTACGTATGCTCCTACGCGAATGATACCGCGCTCGTCAAGATCCTTGGTTGCATCCTCGCTAACGTTCGGAATATCCGATGTAAGCTCCTCCATGCCTCGTTTGGTCTCACGCACCTCAAGGGTGTATTCGTCTACGTGGACGGAGGTCAGGATGTCTTCTTTCACCATGCGCTCGTTGAGCACGATGGCATCCTCATAGTTGTAACCCTTCCATGGCATGAACGCCACCTTGAGGTTGCGGCCGAGCGCAAGCTCGCCTTTCTCTGTGGAGTATCCTTCAGTAAGGATGTCACCTTTCTCTACTTTCTGACCTACCTCGCAGATAGGACGGAGATCAATTGTAGTGCCCTGGTTCGTGCGGCGGAATTTGGGAATCTTGTATTCCTTCAGTGCCGGCTCGAATTCCACGAATTCCTCATCTTCCGTACGGTCATAATTGATGCGGATAGTAGTGGCGTCCACGTATTCGATGGTGCCCGAACCCTCTGCCATGATCTGCGTACGGGAGTCGCGGATAAGCTGTCCCTCAATGCCGGTGCCCACGATCGGAGCCTCGCTGCGCATCAGAGGCACTGCCTGACGCATCATGTTCGATCCCATAAGCGCGCGGTTTGCGTCATCATGCTCGAGGAACGGGATAAGCGATGCGGCTATCGATGCTATCTGGATCGGAGCTACGTCCATAAGTTCGATCTGCGAAGGTGGCACGATCGGGAAATCCGCATCCTGACGGGCCTTAACCTTATCGCGGATGAAGCTGCCGTCGTCATTAAGGGGCGCGTTACCCTGGGCAATATTCTTTCCTTCCTCCATCTCGGCCGTGAGGTAAACCACATCCTCGTTCTTCAGGTCAACAACACTGTCGGTCACCTTTCTATAAGGAGTCTCGATAAATCCGAGATTGTTGATCTTGGCATATACGCAGAGCGAGGAAATAAGGCCGATGTTCGGACCTTCAGGAGTCTCGATCGGGCAGAGACGACCATAATGCGTGTAATGCACGTCTCGCACCTCGAAGCCCGCGCGTTCACGGCTCAGACCGCCGGGACCAAGGGCCGAGAGACGACGCTTGTGCGTGATTTCAGCCAGAGGATTGGTCTGGTCCATGAACTGCGAAAGCGCGTCCGTACCGAAGAACGTATTTATGACGCCTGAGATAGTCTTTGCGTTGATAAGGTCGGTGGGAGTAAACACCTCGTTATCTCTCACGTTCATACGCTCGCGTATGGTGCGGCTCATTCGCGCCAGACCGACGTTGAACTGATTGTAGAGCTGCTCGCCTACGGTGCGGACGCGACGGTTCGAAAGGTGGTCGATATCGTCGACGTCGCTCTTATTGTTGATCAGTTCGATCAGATACTTGATGATTTCCACGATATCCTCACGCGTAAGCACCCTTACGTCCATTGGTGTGGAAAGCTCAAGTTTCTTGTTTATTCTGTAACGTCCTACTTCTCCCAGATCATAGCGCTTCTCGCTGAAGAACAGGTTCTGTATTACTTCGCGGGCGGATGCATCGTCTGGTGGTTCGGCGTTGCGAAGCTGCCTGTATATATACTGGATAGCCTCTATCTCCGACTTGGAGTTATCTTTTGAGAGAGTGTTGAAAATGATGCTGTAATCCGTAGCGTTCGCATCTGCCTTCTCCAGCATGATGGTCTTTACTCCGGACTCGAGGATCGCATCGATGTTGTCGTCTGTGATCTCACTGCCACGGTCTACCACGACCTCATTTCTTTCTATGGTCATTACCTCACCGATCTCATCGCTGCTAATGTCCTCTATCCAAGACTTCAGCACCTGTCCGGCAAGTTTGCGTCCCTTCACATTCTGGAGGTTGGTCTTCGTCACCTTAACCTCTTCGGCGAGATTGAACACCTGGAGAATGTCTTTATCGCTTTCAAGTCCGATAGCCCTGAGCAGTGTAGTGACCGGAAGTTTTTTCTTACGGTCGATATAGGCATACATGACATTGTTGATGTCGGTTGCGAACTCTATCCAGCTTCCGCGGAAAGGAATGATTCTCGCTGAGTAAAGTTTTGTGCCGTTGGCATGCATGCTCTGGCCAAAGAATACACCCGGGGAGCGGTGCAGCTGAGAGACGACAACACGTTCGGCACCGTTAATGATGAAGGTGCCCTGATCTGTCATGTAGGGAATCGGACCGAGATATACGTCCTGAATACTTGTATCGAAATCCTCGTGATCCGGATCAGTACAGTAAAGTTTCAGCTTTGCCTTAAGAGGGACACTGTAAGTAAGACCCCTCTCGAAGCATTCTTCGATAGTGTAACGTGGGGGATCGATGTAGTAGTCGAGAAACTCGAGCACGAAGTTGTTCCTTGTGTCCGCGATTGGGAAGTTTTCTGCAAACACCTTGTACAGGCCTTCGTTCTTCCTTTCCTCCGGAGGAGTATCCAGCTGAAGGAAATCACGGAAGGATTTCAGCTGCACCTCAAGAAAATCCGGAAATGGATACGGATTCTTCACCGACGCGAAGTTTACGCGAGGTTTGGCAAGTGTATTCTGTGACATTATGATAATATTGATCTTTTGTGGAAAGCTATTCCTTTGTGACTGATTAATATCAGCCAATGTCGCACCGATTATGCTTAAAAAGTGTTAATATATGATAAATAACACTAAAATACAGAATTTGGCCGACGTTATAATACACAAATAATTTTCAGATTAACCTCTCCCAAAGGGGGACAGGAATCTGAAAACCTGCGCTGTCATCAGTGTCCGGGTGCATGACAAGCCCCCTCGCCTCTTCAGATATGCGCACTATGAGCTAAAAAAGTCAAGATTCCCCTGCACAAGGCAGGGGAATCGACTATGCCGTTAATGAAAGATTACTTAAGTTCAACCTCAGCGCCAGCTTCCTCAAGCTGCTTCTTGAGACCCTCAGCGTCTGCTTTCGGGAGCTGCTCCTTAACAACGCTGGGTGCGCCGTCAACGAGTTCCTTAGCTTCCTTAAGGCCAAGACCGGTAAGCTCCTTAACGAGCTTAACGACTGCGAGCTTGCTTGCGCCGGCTGCCTTGAGCACTACGTCGAAGTTAGTCTTTTCCTCTGCAGCGGGTGCACCTGCTGCGGGGCCTGCTGCTACTGCAACTGCTGCAGCTGCGGGTTCAATACCGTATTCGTCCTTGAGGATCTGAGCGAGTTCGTTTACTTCCTTTACGGTGAGGTTTACGAGCTGTTCTGCAAATGCTTTCAAATCTGCCATTTCTGTATAGTTTTTTGTTTATTTTACAATATAGGTTATTCTTTGTTGGAAAGGGTCTCCAGTATGCCGTGAAGCTTTGTGGCACCACTGTTAAGAGCGGAGATGACGTTCTTAGCAGGCGACTGAAGCAATGCGACAACGTCGGCGATAAGTTCGTTTTTGCTCTTGATAGCTGCGAGGGTATCCAACATTTCCTCGCCTACATATACGCTTTCTTCTACGAACGCTCCCTTAAGCATCGGCAGCGTTTCCTTCTTGTCGCGGAACTTCTTCAGCATCTTGGCAGGAGCATTACCTACCTGTGAAAGCAGAAGTGTAGTCTCACCATGGAGAAGATCGTAGAGTTCGGAGTAGTCCAGTTCACTTGCCTCAAACGCCTTCTTAAGAAGAGTGTTCTTGACACACATCATCTTGATGCCGTCCTGGAAGCAAGCTCTGCGGAGCGCGCTGGTCTTTTCAGCGTTCAGTCCCTGAGACTGCACGAGATAGACACAGCTGTATTCCTTCAGTGTATCGCCGATCTTTTCAATCAGCAGGGTCTTATCTTCTTTCTTCATCTTGAGTGTCGTTTTGAGGGTTATTCATCTATGCTCTTAGTGTCAACCTTCACACCGGGGCTCATGGTGCTTGAAAGATAGATGCTCTTGATATATGTACCTTTAGCGGTAGCGGGTTTAAGCTTGATAAGTGTATTGATGAATTCCTTCGCATTCTCACGCATAGCCTTCTCATCAAATGACACCTTACCGATTGAAGCGTGTACGATACCTGTCTTATCAACCTTAAAGTCGATCTTACCCTGCTTAACCTCCTTGACAGCCTTTGCGACATCCATAGTCACAGTACCGCTTTTCGGGTTAGGCATAAGGCCACGGGGACCAAGGATACGACCCAAAGGACCAAGCTTACCCATTACGGAAGGCTGAGTGATGATCACATCGACATCCGTCCATCCGCCTTTGATCTTCTGAAGATACTCGTCGAGACCTACATAGTCTGCGCCAGCCTCTTTTGCAGCGGCTTCGGCATCCGGATTACAGAGCACAAGTACTCTTACCTCCTTACCGGTTCCGTGAGGAAGCGATACAACGCCACGCACCATCTGGTCTGCCTTACGGGGGTCAACGCCAAGACGCACGTCGATATCAAGTGAAGCGTCAAACTTGGTAAATGTGATTTCCTTTACCTTCTCGGCTGCTTCTGCCAAAGTATATGCTTTCCCAGCTTCAATCTTCGACAGAGCCAACTTTTGATTTTTTGTCAGTTTTCCCATTTCGTATTGAAGTTTTAGTTAAGTTCAGGGAATGCTCCTTTGACGGTGATACCCATGCTTCTAGCTGTTCCGGCAACCATACGCATCGCCGAGTCTAAAGTAAAACAGTTCAAATCCGGCATCTTGTCTTCAGCAATAGTCTTTACCTGATCCCATGTGATCTCAGCCACCTTCTTACGGTTAGGTTGAGCGGAACCGCTCTTAAGCTTGGCAACTTCCTTAAGCTGCACCGCAACGGGAGGAGTCTTGACAACGAATTCAAAGCTCTTGTCCGTAAAGTAGGTGATTACCACAGGAAGAACCTTACCGGCCTTATCTTGGGTACGGGCATTGAACTGCTTGCAGAATTCCATGATGTTGATACCCTTCGAACCGAGAGCCGGTCCTACCGGAGGCGACGGGTTTGCCGCACCGCCTTTGATCTGCAATTTGATCTGTCCAGCAATTTCTTTAGCCATTGTGTTAATTACTTTAAAAATTGATTTTCTCTTGAGACATCATTATAAAAGCCGACTGCGTAACATCAGACGACTTTTAGAATTATTCTCTTTCCACTTGGGAAGTCTCCAACTCAAGATCAGTAGGACGGCCAAAAATCTTGACCTCTACCTTAAGTTTCTGTCTGTCGCCGTTCACTTCCTTAATCACTCCCGAGAATCCAGAGAATGGTCCGACAGTAACCTTGACAGCCTCGCCCTCACAGTAGACATCTTCCGAGGTCTCCTGAGAATCATTAAGCGCATCGGCAGCCCCGAGCATATTCATCACTTCGCTCTCACGCAAAGACTCCGGTGCCGAATTCTTCGCACGCCCGCGAAGGAAATCTATGACGTTGCTCGTATTCCTAAGTTCATACTGAACCTCACCGGTCAATATGCATTTTACAAACACATAGCCGCTGAAGAGCGTACGGTCCTTGACTACCTTCTTGCCAGAACGAGTTACGTAGACCTTCTCGGTAGGAATCAAAACTTCCGATACATATTTGCCAAGATCGGTGTTCCTGATTGCTGCATCAAGAACTTCCTTTACCTTAGCTTCTTTACCGGAAATGGCACGCAATACGTACCATTCATGTTTTTTTTCTGCCATTGGTGTCTACGTTTGATTTAGAAACTAATGCTATAGATTAACTGCATTAAGTGATCGAAGATATAGTCGACAGCTGCGATAAACACGGCCATGATGATGGAAGCTATCAGCACAAGCACCGCACTGTTGACCAGATTCTTTCGAGTTGGCCAGGATACCTTATGAACGAGTTCGTCATAAGACTCCTTGATATCTTTAACTAAATTCATTTTCTTTCTTTTTTAGCACGGGAAGAGAGGCTCGAACTCCCGACACCTGGTTTTGGAGACCAGTGCTCTACCGACTGAGCTATTCCCGTAGGTAAGGGGTCTATGTCTCAAGACCCCTTTATATAATCATTGATTAGTCTTCAACGATTGATGTGATCTGGCCAGAACCAACGGTGCGGCCACCTTCACGGATTGCGAAACGAAGACCCTGATCGCAAGCTACCGGAGTGATGAGCTTAACGTCGATCTCAACATTATCGCCAGGCATTACCATTTCTGTTCCTTCAGGGAGTGTGATCTCACCTGTCACGTCAAGTGTACGGATGTAGAACTGAGGACGATATTTGTTGTGGAACGGAGTGTGACGGCCACCTTCTTCTTTCTTCAGGATATAAACCTGAGCCTTGAAGTGATCGTGAGGCTTAACCTGTCCCGGGTGGCAGATTACCATACCACGCTTGATTTCGTTCTTGTCAACACCACGGAGGAGAAGACCTACGTTATCACCAGCCTCACCCTGATCAAGAAGCTTGCGGAACATCTCGACACCGGTAACAGTTGACTTGCGGTCCTGACCAAGGCCAAGGATCTGAACTTCGTCACCTACCTTTACGATACCAGCCTCGATACGGCCGGTTGCCACTGTACCACGACCTGTGATTGAGAACACGTCCTCAACAGGCATAAGGAAGGGCTTATCGATATCACGCGGAGGAAGCGGAATCCAAGTATCAACAGCATCCATAAGCTCCATCACTTTGTCAACCCACTGGGGCTCACCGTTGAGTGCGCCGAGGGCAGAACCCTGAATGATAGGAGTATTATCGCCGTCATATTCGTACTGAGCGAGAAGATCGCGCATATCCATCTCAACGAGCTCGAGCATCTCGGGGTCGTCAACCATGTCGCACTTGTTCATGAAAACAACGAGTGCAGGCACGTTCACCTGACGGGCAAGAAGGATGTGCTCACGGGTCTGGGGCATCGGACCGTCGGTTGCAGCTACCACGATGATAGCACCGTCCATCTGAGCCGCACCTGTTACCATGTTCTTTACATAGTCAGCGTGTCCCGGGCAGTCTACGTGTGCGTAGTGACGGTTAGCAGTCTGGTATTCTACGTGAGCGGTATTGATTGTGATACCACGCTCTTTCTCCTCAGGAGCATTGTCGATTGAGTCGAATGAACGAACCTCGGAAAGGCCCTTTTCTGCGAGAACCTTGGTGATGGCAGCGGTAAGAGTAGTCTTACCGTGGTCAACGTGACCGATAGTACCGATATTTACATGCGGTTTCGTTCTTTCAAATTTTTCTTTAGCCATAGTAGTTTGCTATATTTTGTTTGTTTGAAATTTCTCTTTACGTTTAGGGGGACTACTCGAGTCCCCTTTGAGCCAATGGCGGGATTTGAACCCGCGACCTCTTCCTTACCAAGGAAGTGCTCTACCCCTGAGCTACATGGGCGATTGTTATTTGGGAGCGGAAGACGAGGTTCGAACTCGCGACCCTTAGCTTGGAAGGCTAATGCTCTACCAACTGAGCTACTTCCGCATTATGTGTTGTTGTGGGCGAAGATGGATTCGAACCACCGAAGGTATAAACCAGCAGATTTACAGTCTGCCCCATTTGGCCACTCTGGTATTCGCCCTGAATTTCATTGTTCTTGAGCCTCTTGTCGGATTCGAACCAACGACCCCGAGATTACAAATCACGTGCTCTGGCCAACTGAGCTAAAGAGGCGTTTCACTCACTTTTTCCGGGCTTCAGAAACTGTCTTTCGACCTTCATTCCCGAAACCGAGTGCAAAGTTACGACTTTTTTTCTTACCAACCAAATTTTTCAGCAAAAAAAGTGTGCAGACTACTGTTTTTTTTTCATCCGCACACTTTAATTTACCCTTTATTTCTTATCATTTTATTGAACACCAATAAAATAACCATATCACTCCACTGTCACAGATTTTGCAAGATTTCTTGGCATGTCGACGTTCTTTCCCTTATTGATGGCAATATAGTAGGAAAGAAGCTGAAGAGGCACGCTTGTGATGATCGGAGTCAGACACTCCGGAACATCCGGTACTTCTATGACGTAGTCGGCAATATTCTTAATCTCCTTGTCGCCTTCCGTCACAATAGCGATAACACTTCCATGACGGGCCTTAACCTGCTGCACGTTGTTGACGATTTTTTCATACAGATGATCATTGGGAGCAATGATGACGGTCGGCATCTCAGCATCGATCAACGCGATCGGCCCATGCTTCATCTCAGCTGCAGGATATCCTTCGGCATGTATATAGGAGATTTCCTTTAGTTTCAATGCTCCTTCGAGCGCAACAGGATAACTGTAGCCGCGTCCCAGATAAAGGAAATTATGCGCATACGTGAAAATAAGCGACAGACGCTCTATCTGTTCGTTAAGCTCTAAAGTCTGCTTGACATAGTCCGGAATCCGAATTATTTCCGCGCCTATCTTGTCCAGTTCTTCCTTGGACATTGTTCCTCTCAAATCAGCGATTGCCATGGCAAGTAGTGTGAGCACCATTACCTGTCCCGTAAAAGCCTTGGTAGAAGCCACGCCTATCTCAGGGCCCACATGAATATATGTACCCGAATCAGTATTTCTCGGAATCGAGCTTCCTACTACGTTGCTGATGCCATAGACATAAGCACCTGCCTCACGGGCCATCTGGATCGCTGCAAGCGTGTCAGCCGTCTCTCCACTCTGGGAAACAGCGATCACGACATCACGCTCGTCAAGCACCGGATTACTATAGCGGAACTCACTTGCATATTCCACTTCCACAGGGATGCGGCACATATCCTGAATAAGGTATTTTCCTATAAGCGAAGCATGCCATGACGTGCCGCACGCCACTATGATGATGCGTTTCGCGTTCAGGAATTTATCTTTGCTGTCAAGCACACCGCTTACGATGATATTCTTTCCCCCTTCCACAACTCTGCCGCGGATACAGTCGCGCAGCGTGGTGGGCTGCTCGAATATCTCCTTAAGCATGAAATGAGGATATCCACCCTTCTCAAGCTGGGAAATGGAGAATTCCAGAGTCTTTACATCGATACTTGTCTCCTCGTTATTGAGGTTGACAAGCTTCAAGGGCTCGTTTTTCGACACTATGGCGATCTCATTGTCCTTGACATAGACCACGTCTTTTGTATATTCAACGATCGGTGTGGCATCGGAGGCAAGGAACATCTCGCCCTCTCCTATACCAATCACGAGCGGACTGCTCTTGCGCGCCGCTATGATTGTGTCAGGATGACCTTTCTCGATCACAGCTATCGCATATGCCCCTACCACCTGACGGAGAGCTTCCTTTACCGCTTCCACAAGAGAACAGTCGTTATTGGTCCTTATATATTCAATAAGCTGCACAAGCACCTCCGTGTCAGTCTCTGACTGGAACTTGCATCCGTTCTGAATCAACGCGTCCTTAAGCACCTTGTAGTTTTCAATCGTTCCGTTATGCACGAGGGCTATTTCCTCATCCTCGCTATAATGGGGATGTGCGTTGCGGTCAGAAGGCTCGCCGTGGGTCGCCCATCTCGTATGCGCTATTCCCGTGCTTCCGGCCGTATCCTTGTCTTTGCAATAGTGCTCGAGGTTAGAAACCTTTCCACGTGACTTATACACGTTGATGCGTCCGGAAGGGCTGACAATGGCCACTCCCGCGCTGTCATATCCTCTATATTCCAGTCTATGAAGCCCTTTTATAAGTATTTCGTAAGCGTTCCGGTCACCTACATATCCAACTATTCCACACATATTCGCAAGTTTGTTAAATATCTTTTGTTGTTTTGAATCTCATTCATTATTTATCATGATGGAATATCTCTTGACTCATAACGATTAAAAACGGTCTTTTAGTATTTCCATCTCATTAATATTTATCCATTGTCACAGCCTACTGTCAGATTGCCCATATGCTCCACAAGATAATTCCACGCCGCATCATGGTCGTTAGGTATTTCTCCATCAAGAATAGCATCCTTTACCATTTGCTTGAGCCTCGATATCTCCTGAGACGGAGGAATACCGAGTCGCTCCATTATCTCGTGTCCGTTAATGGGATTCTTCCATTTGCGGTAGTCGTCGGCGGCAATTATCTCCTTCATACGTTCCCTCAGGGCCATGAATCCGTCAAGAGCGCTCTTCACCTTAACGGGATTACGCGATGTAAGATCTGACTCCGCCAGAATCATAAGGTCTTCCACATCTTCTCCCGCATCCGTCAGCAGACGTCTGACTCCGGAGTCACTGACACCCTCCTCTCCTACCTGCTGTGGACGCATATGAAGGCCGACGAGCTTCTGAACATATTTCATTTTCTCGTTCATAGGCATCTTCATAGACTGGAAAATACGAGGCACCATCCTTTCGCCGATGAAATTATGGTTATGGAAAGTCCAGCCGAGGGTATTGTCCCACTTCTTTGTGACCGGCTTCGCTATGTCATGAAGCAGAGCCGCCCACCGCAGCCATTCATTGTCAGATCTTTCGGCCACGTTGTCTACCACCTTGAGAGTATGCAGGAAGTTATCCTTATGAGCCCGTCCTCCTACGGTGTCCACACCTTTCAGCGCATACACTTCCGGCATGATTCTCTCAAGAAGACCACTTTCATCAAGAAGTCTAAACCCTATCGACGGCCGGCGGGAGCGCATTATTTTACCGAGTTCATCATTGATCCTCTCCTTAGTGATTATATCTATCCTGCCTGCATTGCGACGTATACCTTCAAATGTAGCCGGAAGAATCTCGAACTCAAGCTGAGTGGCGAAGCGTATCGCACGCATCATTCTCAACGGGTCATCGCTGAAAGTGACATCAGGATCAAGCGGCGTTCGTATTATCCTTCTTTCAAGATCAGCAAGCCCGTCGAATGGATCCACAAGATCGCCGAAACGCTTTTCGTTCAGGCATATCGCCATGGCGTTGATGGTGAAATCGCGCCGTTTCTGGTCATCGTCAAGAGTGCCGTCCTCCACAATCGGATTACGCGAGTCGCGGGTATAGCTTTCCTTCCTGGCGCCGACGAACTCAAGCTCCATATCCCTATGTCGTATCTGGGCTGTCCCGTAAGTGGAGTAGACAGTAAGACGTCCTTTCTTTCCAAGTCTGTCCGCCACCGCCCGGGCAAGAGAGATACCACTGCCTACGGTCACGAAGTCAAGGTCGGCGGAATGTCGTCCGAGAAAGATGTCCCTTACGAATCCACCTACCACATACACCTCAAGTCCAAGCCTGTCGGCTGTCTCGCCAACGGTACGGAAAATAGGATTCGTCAGTTTATCCTTAAGATTTCTTAGAGTCATTTGTCTCTGCGTTCGAATTGCTTGTCTTCTGGTCTTTATTGCGCTGCTGGCGCTTCTGTCTTCTTTGGCCGCCACTCTTTCTGGACTCACCGTCATGCGGTCGGTTGCCGTTGTCCGGATCTTGGATTGCCTTGTTCTGATCCGGCTGAGGATCATTCTTCACCTGAGCCTTCTGCGAAGAAGCTCCCTGCCCCCCCTTATGCCTGGATTTCTTTTTCTTGGCTTTATCAAAACGTGTAAGGGCATCCTGATCAGTAAGATCGATATATTCCCTTTTTTCTTCCGACTCTCCTGATTCCTCAGACAGCCTGTCCGGTTTAATACCCTGCTTGTTTAGAGCGATGATCTCGAATGCTCTTGATGCGGGAATGACGGTCAGGTTGGCACCCATTCGCTTGTCTGTGCTGTAAGTCAGAGTTCTTGTCAGGATATCGGTCTTGAAGAGAAAATAGTCTGCATCCTTGGTCTGAAGCACCGCATCTTTCTGTGGAAGCTGCTTTGTAGCTTCAGCATATGCGTCTATTTCGAAATTGAGGCAGCACTTCAGCTTAGCGCATTGGCCCGCAAGTTTCTGCGGATTCATAGAGAGGTCCTGCATCCTCGCCGCTCCTGTACCTACGCTCACAAAATGCGTCATCCAGCTTGAGCAGCACAACGGGCGTCCACACGGTCCGATTCCCCCTATACGGCCCGTCTCCTGCCGGGCTCCTATCTGCTTCATCTCTATCCTCACCTTGAATTCATCGGCAAGGATGCGGATAAGCTTTCTGAAATCCACCCTCTCGTCTGCTATATAATAGAAGATGGCCTTTCCGCCGTCTCCCTGATATTCTACATCACCGATCTTCATATTGAGGCCAAGTTCTTCGGCTATGGCCCTCGAACGGATCATCGTGCTGTGTTCTTTGCTTCGTGCTTCATTGAAGCGTTCCAGATCAGAAGTACGGGCCTTTCGGAAAACTTTCTTAAGTTCTTCCAGATTGTCAGGATCCATCTTGGCCTTGGCCATCTGCATCCTTACAAGAGGTCCGACCATCGTCACCTGTCCTATATCATGGCCGTTAGCGGCTTCGACCGCTACGGTGTCACCGATCTGCAGGTTAAGCTTGGAGGAATTCAGGTAGAAACCGGCTCTGGTGTTCTTGAACTGCACCTGGACAGCCGGAAAGTCAGCAGCCGTCGAAATATCTCCAAGCCAGTTGGTAGCATAGAGCTTGCCACGCGGCTCACGCCGCCAGCCCATCACCTTATGGGTGGCGCAGCCTCCACACTCTTCTACTCCTTCAGCTCCGCAACCGTCTTTGCCGCAGCTGCCGCAGCCACTGTCGCAGCCGGCACATTCCGTGCAGTCCGGAATAGTTTTTTTATCATTTTCATCCATAGGCTCGGCTCCATGTTATTTAGCGTACGCAACAGCACGGGTCTCACGAATGACAGTGATCTTCACCTGTCCCGGATATGTCAGTTCATCCTGTATCTTCTTCGCGATATTTGCCGACAAACTGTCGATCTCCTGATCCGAGATCTTGTCAGCACCCACTATGACACGAAGTTCGCGACCGGCCTGGATTGCATACGTCTTGATTACACCCGGATAGGAAAGAGCAAGCTGTTCAAGGTCGTTCAGTCGCTTGATGTATGCCTCGACTATCTCACGGCGGGCACCCGGACGTGCGCCGGAGATAGCGTCGCAGACCTGAACGATCGGAGACAGAAGCGATGTCATCTCCACCTCGTCATGATGGGCGCCTATAGCATTGCAGATATCAGGTTTTTCCTTGAATTTCTCCGCAAGTTTCATACCGAAGATAGCATGCGGGATCTCGGGATCGTCATCAGGCACCTTGCCTATATCGTGAAGCAGACCTGCGCGGCGAGCCTTTTTGGGATTAAGCCCCAGCTCCGCAGCCATGATAGCGCAGAGGTTCGCTGTCTCTCGAGCATGCTGCAGAAGGTTCTGTCCGTAGGATGAGCGATACTTCATCTTGCCCACCATTCTTATAAGTTCTGGATGAAGCCCGTGTATTCCGAGATCGATACAGGTACGTTTGCCGGTCTCGTTGATTTCCTCTTCTATCTGCTTCTTAACCTTTGCCACAACCTCCTCGATGCGTGCCGGATGGATACGGCCGTCAAGCACGAGCTGGTGAAGCGCAAGTCTTGCTATCTCACGGCGCACAGGGTCAAAGCCGGAAAGCACTATGGCCTCCGGAGTGTCATCGACGATGATCTCGATGCCGGTAGCAGCCTCAAGCGCACGGATGTTGCGGCCCTCTCTACCGATGATACGGCCCTTTATCTCGTCGTTCTCAATGTGGAATACAGTCACGGAATTCTCGATCGCCGCCTCGGTAGCCACACGCTGGATCGACTGGATCACTATCTTTTTCGCCTCTTTATTGGCAGTCATCTTAGCCTCGTCCATAATGTCGTTGATATAACCCTGAGCCGCTGTGCGCGCCTCGTCCTTAAGGCTCTCGATAAGACGTTCGCGGGCTTCGTCGGCGGATAGACCGGAAATATGCTCCAGCTGCTCCTGTGCCTGCCGGTGAAGATGCTCCACCTCTCCCTTTCTCGCCTCGAGCGTACGCTCCAGATTTTCAGCGTTATTCATCCTTGTGTCCAGACTCTGCTTCTGCGAGTCAAGTTCCTTTTTGCGGCGATTAAGCTCGTTCTGCTGCTGGTTTAGCTGCATCTCACGCTGCTTTGCTCTGGCCTCGGAAGCCTGAGCCTTCTGCATCTTCGAATTGGCGTTGCGCTCCGCCTCAGCCAGAATTTTGACTTCCTGCTCCTTTGCCTCGATGATTTTCTTATCCTTGATAACTTCGGCGTCCTTACGGGCCTCCTCCAGAATCAAATGTGCTCTGCTGGAAGCGTTCTTCCTGCTCATCGCGGATGCCACTGCATATCCTGCCGCCGCAGCCGCCACGGCTATGATGATCCAAATTGCTGTAGTCATGTCTTTATTGAAAAATAATGTTTCTATATGTTTATATTTAATTAATCACGTTGCCTGCACCTTTACCTATGCATACGCCGAAAACCCTCCGACGCATATGCGTGGAAGGAATAAGCATGGCATCCTGCTGTTCGATCATGAATTAGAGAATAGCATATGTCCGGATCAGTATTCACTGAATTCTCCGAACTCGGAGTCTATGTCGACCCTGTCGACCTCGCCACACATATGTGCGGCATCTCTGAGAAGATCCTCCGCTTCGGCAATATCAGCCTCATGCCGGGCTTTAAGGGCAAAGTAGCCGGATGCATAATTGTATGCCATCATGGCCATGCATTCCGCAAGGCTCTTGGTGGAATGCTTTTCCCTCAGGTCTTTAAGGTAAGCCCTCATCTCTGTCTCGGTAGCCCTTACGGCATCTTGTCCCGAGAAGGGAACGACGACCGTAAACCGAGTACCGTTGAGATTGACTTCTATATTGATTTTATTCTCTTTTGATTTCATCAGCTGATGTCAGCGTCTTCCTTGAGGAGAGAGACGCATCTGTCTATTTTTGCGATCAACCGTTGAAGCCGTCGCCTCGCCGAAATAATGTTCGAGGGAGACTCCGCAAGTCTGTGAGAGACGGTCAGGAAGTCTACTTCCATCCTTGCCTCACGCAGTTCCCGGCGGCATTCCTCAAGCTGTTTCTTAAGCTCCTCCGCCTCCTGCACCAGAGCATCACGTGCCGCCTGCGCAGTGTCTCTCTGCCGGGCGAGCTGCTCTACATTCGTGCGTAGTTCAGTGAGTACTCGGTGAAGCGATCTGGCCATGTTTCGGTTAAATCTCTACAAAATTAATAAACTTTTCGCAATAATCCAAATAAAAACGTCGGATAACTGAATTTCCACGCTACCAGTTAATGCCGTTCAGTCGCGACGACTGCTTGTCATATTTTAGGTCACTAAGCAACGACGACTTCACTGACACATTGAAATTGAAGCTCTTATATACACCTACCGGTATGATCGAACATGACATCGTGAAGCAGTGCATGTCACGTGATATATTACAGCTCATATAGGCGATTTTCTTCGCCTGAAAGTCGTAGCTGCACGACATGGAGAAATTCCAGTTCTTGGTAGGCCTGATATTTCCGGAGATAGAAAGATTCTGTGTAAACTTGCCGTTATAATCCATCTTGTCATAGTTAAATGAGCCAAGTCCATAATTGATGGAGTAGTTGAAACTCAGGCTCCACGGACATTCCCATGGCGTGTATCCGTCGGCATCGTTCTGCTTTTCTTCAGTATCGCCACCCCGGCGCCTGCGGGATGGAGCCGTGTCTGCGAGACTCATATCCTCGTCATCCTCGTCGTCATAGTCTTCTTCACCGGTCTTATTCCCCTTTTTATTGTCTTTTGAGTCTTTTTTCTTCTTGAAGGTACTGTTGTTGAGTGTATAGCTGAACGACGTTCCTGTAGATGTCAGCTTCACCCATCCCTTATGAGCCTGAAGACGGGTCCTGTTCACCCTCACAGGCTTTCCGTCGGAGTTGAGCGCGTAAGTATATGGATCCCATGTGGCGCTGAGGTTCAGGTTGAAGCTTTTGGTGAGTCGAAGCAGTATGGAGGTGTTCAGGTTGCTCCAGTTCATGGAGTCAGCCGCGAAATTGTAGCTCTGACTAAGCGAAAGATTCTCTATAAGAGATATTTTTTTTACTCCGGTGGAATCCTGGTCGCTCCTGACTTTCATCTCGAGGTTGTTTGAGAGTGACAGCGACACCGAACTTGACATTCCCTGACCGGGACTGCCGAAAACTCCATGCTGGAAGTAGCTGTATTTACGAGTGATGTTGGCCCCGGCGTTATTGACATAGGAATATTGTCCGTAGACGCCCCACATCGGATCGCTGAAGTCCGGCGTGTAGCTGTACGATAGACTCGGGGTCAGCACATGACGGATCATCTGCACCTTATCGCCCAGGAACTTCATAGGCTTGAAGAAACCGTAGATCTTCGTGTCGGCAGAAAGGGATGTGGAGAAGTCAAACAGGTTGTAGAATCCATAGCATGTATCAAGCACCTCAGCCGATTTGTTTGGATCCCAGTCTCTCTTTATTTTGGATGTATACATCCTGTCAGTCATAGAGATCGACGGCGATACATTGATATATTTGAGCACTGTAAATGTGGCCGAGACAGGCACAGAATGCCGGATACCGTTTCTCCAGTCCTTGATCAGGCTCTTCTTGAAGAATACGTTCTGCTGGGCTGTCAGAGAGTTCTGAAACTGGCCGCTGTAGCTCATCTTTATCTTCTCATACCATTTTTCGGCTCCGACAGCTTTCTTTCGCTTGAAAGGCGCCGTCTGGCTCATGGTCACGTTCAGATTCGGGAAAGACACTGCCAGTGTAGAGTCTTGAGTTCTCTGGCTGATGTTCATCGACGCACTTGCGGTCCACTTTGTGCCGGGAAATCGATATGTCATGTTGACCGTACTCGATTTTGTATTCTCGGTAAAGGAGTTGGCATTATAATAGGAGTTGAGATCGTTGCGGGTATAGCCGGAAGTAGAGAAATTGACCGATGCCGAAAACGACATGTTGGGATTCGATTTCGTATCCATGGAGTGGCTCCATATCACCTGGAAGTTGGTCTGTTTGCTATAGTCGGGAAGTCCCTTGTCTCCATATACAGATGTCAGGTAGGAAATATTGAAGGAGCCGTTGTACTTGTATCTTTTCTTATACGATGACCGTGCGGTCAAGCCCCACGACCCCTTGGTGTAGATCTCCCCCGTAAGCGCCAGATCGACATAATCGCTGAATGCGAAATAGTAACCTCCATTTCTTGCGTAGAAGCCTCTGTTGTAGTCATCTCCGAAAGTCGGAAATATAATGCCTGAGGAATATTCCTTGCTGAACGGGAAATAACCGAACGGCAAAGCGAGAGGAAGCGGCACGTCAGCCACCACCATATAGGCAGCTCCCGAGACAACGTCCTTTCCGGGTCGCATCTTGCCTCTTGTCAGCTTTATGTAGAAATGCGGATGGTCGTGTTCGTCACATGTGGTATACATGGCATCTTCCGCGAAGAAGCTGCCGTCAGCCATCTTCTTGGAACGACCTCCGGTCAGGTAACCCTCGCCCTGCTCCGTAATGATGTCAGTAATAAAACCTCGCTGGTTTTTGAAGTTATATGACATTGTCTTTGACTCATAGGTATCTCCTCCGTCCTGAAACACAGGTTTACCCTGAAGTTCACCAACACTGTCCACCCTGCCGTTGGCGTAGACGGTAGTCGAGTCCATAACCATCTTGATCTCGTCGGCATTTAGTTTGAAGCTTCCGTATTCCACTTCACTGTTGCCGTATAGGAAAGCAAGTTTATTGCCGAGAAGTATGACGGAATCCTGAGCCGAGAACGTGACGCTGTTTTCGATATCTACCTTCTCCCTATTGATACGTGTCATACCGGTACGGTCGTTATCAATACTGTCAGTCTCCTCTATATCCGGCTCTGCTGTTTCCGCTTCTGCTACAGAGTCATTCCCGGCGACTTTGTCAGGGGTGAAGATACCGGATAGACTATCCGTCAGATTGCGGATCACGCTGTCAGATGCTTCCACAGGCAAAGCCGGAAGCAGTGGTTTTATTCCGATAAGCGTGTCACTATCAGGCAGATTGGTTGCAAGGATTTCCGGCAACTGCGTGCTGTCCCCGCCGGTCTGTTCCGGAGAGGATACAATGACGCTTCCCGCACTTGGACGCATCGAAGGATGAGCCAGCACCAAGGCGAGAAACGATATCGCAAGCAATATTAAGAAAAATCGTCGCATAATACGCGACAAAATTACAAAAAAAAGTTGACTTATGAACGATGTTTTAACATAAAATAAGTAAAAACAAAGTAAGATCCCCCTCCAATCGGAGCGGGATCCTGCAATTATATTCTAATAATCACGTTTTCATAAGATTCTATGGTTGTTTCAACCATAGCCTGAGATAGTCAGTCCTGAGATCAGAACGCTCCTATAGCCAGATTGGTAAGCCAGATCCAGAGCGGACAGAAACCGATGAATAGGATTACCGAAAGGGTAAGTGATGAAGTACCGGTGGCTACGTAGGTATCATATTCGTCGGCGATGATGATACCGGAGAAGGCTGGCGGAAGGGCTGCTGCCACTACAAGCATCTTCAGGTTGAGAGGATCCATCTTGAATACAAGACCGAGGATCAAAACCACTGCCGGCATGACGATCATCTTCATGATTGAACCGAGCACTGCCTGCCAGTTTATCTGAATCTTGATGGCTGAAAGGGTGATACCTGCTGAGAACACTGCCATAGAGGCATTGGCTTTCGCTATAAGATCAAACGAAGGACTCAGCTCCTTCGGCCATGGAATTCCTGCCACAACCCATATCACTGCCAGAATCGGAGCCCAGGCTACCGGCTGCGCAAGAGCGTGAAGCACTGGTTTCCATGCACTTTCCTTTTTGGTCGAACCGGGATTCTGTTTCTCCAATGAGGCATTCATCAGTGAAAGACCTACAGGAATACCGATTGCATTTACCACAATACCTACGATCGCTACCACGAGGGCTACGGACGGAGATGTTCCGAAGATAGGCTCAAGCACCGCAAAACCAAGGAATCCGATTGTCGGAGATCCACTGATAAGGGCTGAGACTGCGGCATCTGCACCGGTGTTCTTCTTAAAACAGTATTTGAATACAAAATAGACAAGCATAAAACATGCCATGATGCCTATTGCTGACACGATAGTCAGCTTAATGTCTTTCACGAGGTCCTCGCGAGAGGCCTGTACAATCGATACAAACAGGGCTGCCGGCAATGCGAAGTCGAGCACGACCTTGTTGAATTTCTTGGCGTCCTGTCCTGAGAACGCTCCTTTCTTACCTGCGATAAAGCCCGCAAGCATCACCACTATGATCGGCACAATGGCGTAAAGAATGACGTGCGATATATTCATAGTAGAATTAATTTATAAGGTTCATATTTATTTTTTTAATTAATAGGAATGCCGGCTCCCTTACTGGGTTACCCCGAAAGGCAGCCGGCATAGAGTATTGATAATCATTGGTCGAATCAAACCGGAATTCCGAATTCTGAATTAGACAGTGTATTCGATCAGAGGTGCCGGATTCAGATAGCCTATATGTCCGCTTTCCGCACCGGAGTTATCGGCGAGCTGAACATCTATCAGACACGGCTTACCGGATGCGATCGCCTCTTCAAGAGCTTTCTTGAGGTCAGCAGGATTGTCAACGCGATAGTTATTGGCTCCAAATGCCTCGCCTATCAGATTGTACTTGGCGTTAATGTCAAGGGTTGTAGGCGCGGGAGCGTCACCGCCGGAAGGATTGACACCGATACCGTTGTATATACCGCCATTGTTGAAGATCACTACTGTCACAGGAAGTTTATAGCGGCAGATTGTAGCGAAGTCCATGCCGGAAAATCCGAATGCGGAGTCGCCTTCCACAGCTACCACCTTCTTTCCGGTGGCAACGGCTGCACCGATTGCCGATCCCATACCCATGCCCATGATAGACCATGATGCGCAGTCGATACGGTGGCGGGGAAGGAACATATCAACCGAGTCTCTTGTATCATCAAGAGTATTGGCGCCTTCATTCACAAGGATTACATCAGGATTGGATTCCAATACCGGTTTTACTACTGAAAGTGCTGTCCAGTGTGTCATAGGCATCACATTTGCGGCGTCTGTCAATCGTGTCGCAAACTTGGCGTTCTTCACCTTAGATTCAGCCTGCAGTGATGAGAGCCACTGTGGATCTGCCTGCATGGTCTTTCCTTTCATTGCCGCAAGGATCATGTCGAGTGAAAGACCCATATCGCCTACTACCGGGGCTGCGATAGGCACGTTGCGATCTATCTCCTTAGGTTCGACATCAAGCTGGATGAATTTCATCTCCGGATTCCACTTGCCGCGGCCGAAAGACAGCATCCAGTTGATACGTGCACCGATTACCATAACGACATCCGATTTCTCCATTATTGTCGAGCGGCAGCTCAGCGCGCTATATTCGCCGTTATCAGGCATAAGACCCTTGGCCATAGACATGGAGAGATACGGGATCTTGTAGGTCTCGATGAGTTCCTTGATCTTATCGTCTACCTGAGCGTAGGCTGCTCCCTTGCCGAGAAGGATGGCCGGACGCTTTGCAGAAGTAAGGATCTCCACTGCACGGTCTACCGCACTCTGGGTCGGAGCAACGGGAGATGCGATATCTACCGGCGAGTAGAAAAGCTTCTCGGCTTCAGCCGCATCCATGATCTCGCCGAGTGCCGGAGTAGTCATATCAATATAGACACCTCCCGGGCGGCCGCTTACAGCTGCTCTGTAAGCACGGGCTACAGCCGCCGGAATATCCTTGGCATGAGAGCAGCGGAAGGCTGCCTTAACATACGGACGGGCTGCATTGAGCTGGTCAAGCTGCTCGTAGGTACCCATATCCATGTCAACCATAGTAGGATCGGAAGCACCGGAGATCTGAATCATAGGATAGCAGTTCACAGTAGCGTTGGTGGTGGCGGTAAGGCCGTTGAGGAAACCGAGTGACGACACAGTCAGGAGCACACCCGGCTGTTTGGTAAGGTAACCGTGGGTAGCGGCTGCCATACCAGCCTGCTGCTCAAAACGGAAACCATAGTAGTTGATACCGATCTTCTGCATAGCGTATGCCGCTTCGGTGACCGGAATGCCGACGAGTCCGTAGACGTCCATAAGTCCGAGACGCTTAAGGCTCTCTGCGAGTATATACATGCCGGTCACCTGCTCGGGAAATTTCGGAGCTGTGGTCTCGGCCGATTTAGTTGCTGTATTTTCCATAATACTTAGATTTTAATTGATTATATAGTGGTTTAGTGATTTATAAAGTTTCTGATTCCTCTATTCTGAATCATCATTGTAATCGATGATCATTAATCTCTGATCATTGATTGTTTTTAAAAATCAAGTCCTTAAGGACAACCCCTTAAGGACCTGATCGATAAAGTGGTTTTCATTATTTAGCCGGAGCTGTGGCTGGCTTGGGCATCGGAGCGGTAGTTCCGTTAGCTTTCATAGCAGCCTGCTGCTCTGCAGTGTATCCCAGTGAGCTCAGGATTTCTTCGGTATTACCACCGAGTTCAGGTGCCGGACCATAGGTAGGCTGATAGTTGCTCATCGTAAACGGACAACCTACTGTTACGAATTCTCCGATTTCACCGCCCTGATTGATACGGACAAGTGTATTACCGTCATAGAGGCTCTCGTCGGTCATGATCTCCTTTGTCGACAATACAGGACCTACAGGCACACCGTATTTAGAAAGGATTTCTGTAACCTCATATTTTGTCTTGTCGGCACACCATTCGCCGATTCTCTTATAAATCTCCTGTTTGTGACGGTCACGTGCGTCTGCCGTATTAAAGTCAGGGTTGGTCAACCAGTCTTCAAATCCTAAGCCCTGGCATGCGAGTTCGAAGTCTTTCGCACCACGCTGAAGGATGATGTAGACGAAATTGTTGTCATCGGCTGCGCTGTCATATCCACCTGCCGGTTTACATTTATAAGTCCAGCCAAGTACGCCGCCACCTTCGATATTACCCGAACGGGGAACACAGTCGCCGAACTTGCCGTCAGGATACTGCGGGAACTGAGTAAGGTAACCGATCTTATCGAGTGTAAGCTGGTCACGGGTCTTGATTCGGCAAAGATTAAGACATGCATTGTGCATCGACTGATATACATAGCATCCCTCGCCTGTCTTGTTACGCTGCTGAAGAGCCGCGAGAAGACCGATCAGAAGGTGCATACCGGTATTTGAGTCGCCAAGTGCTGCACCGCTCTGGGTAGGTATGTCATACTCGCCTTCAAACCAACCTGTAGTGGAAGCCGCTGCAGCTGTCACCTGAGCGATAGGTTCGTATGCCTTGAGGTCTTTGTATTTTGATGAAAGAGGGAAACCCTTGATCGTACCGTAGATACACTTAGGATTAAGTTCATGAACTACTTCCCAGCTAAATCCGAGCTTGTCCATTGCTCCCGGATGAAGGTTCTCTACGAAAATATCACATTCCTTGATAAGCTTTGTAAGGATCTCCTTTCCGTCAGGAGTCTTTGCATCAAGAGCAAGAGACTTCTTGTCACTATTGAGCTGAAGGAAATAATAGCTTGGAAGATCAGGATTAAACTGAAGTTCTTTACGTGTTGCGTCGCCAACTCCGGGACGCTCGATCTTTATTACGTCTGCGCCAAGCCAGGCAAGCATTTGAGTACATGATGGGCCCGATTGTACCTCGGTAAAGTCTACGACTTTAATGCCCTGGAGGGGCGCTGTGTTCTGTGCCATAGTTTTAATAAGATTAATGTGTTTATAGGTTTATGTTATTTTTAAGTGAGCTTTTCAATTTTTCAAGCTTCATAAATAAAACATATCA
>JAIEBK010000072.1:11940-15426 GCA_029070945.1 Muribaculaceae bacterium | reverse complement strand
TGTCCGTCCATTTTGACGTGGACGTCAATCGCAATGGCGTTACCGATCTTTCTCGTCCTTAGATTGTGGAGATCGTCAACTCCTTTGACACACCTGATTATATCGGATATTTCATCTGTCTGTTCTTTGGAAAGAGAAGCTTCGAGTAGTTCATTGATAGCCGGTTTTATGATGTCATATCCTGCCTTTATTATAAAGATACTTACTATAACCGCCGCCAACGGATCGAGAATTCTCCATCTTTCTCCAAGAAACATTGCCCCGGCGATTCCGAACAGAGTCCCCAATGAAGATATGGCATCGCTTCTATGATGCCAAGCATTGGCTATCACAGCGTCGGAATTCAGCCGTCTGCCTTCCCTGACGGTGTATCTGTAGAGTATTTCTTTCGACACTATGGATATAAGAGCCACTACCAGCGCGATCCAGGTAGGCTCAGGAAGCTCTCCGCCATGAAGACTGTGCCAGACTTGCTTGCTTCCGTTGATTATCAGGCCGACTCCGGCAGCTACAAGCAAAACGCCAATTATCATTGTTGCGAGCGTCTCGAATTTGCCATGTCCGTATTCGTGTTCCTTATCGCGCGGTTTGCCGGATATTCTGACGAAAATCAAAACGACAAAATCTGATATGAAGTCTGTCAGGGAATGCACCGCATCCGCTACCAAAGCCGAGCTGCGACCCACAATGCCCGCTAAGAACTTTATCGCTACCAGCACTGCATTTACAATTGTGCCGGCGATCGTGACCTTGTATATATCTTTCTCGCGCGTATTCATAAATTCATGTTATTTTTTCTTATAACGCCTGAACGGGTCTGATAAGACATTAGAATTGGTCCAAATACCGTACTTTAGAATAGATCCAGATATGATAACGGAAAATCTTGCGTTTATAATTGTAAAGCATATAAAGGATCTCATTCAACTCATATTCGAATCATAATGACGGAACTGGATAAATTTCTTGAAGCGGCCATCGAGATGGCCAGGGCAGCCGGGGAGATACAAATGCGCTATTTCCGTGCTCCCATGCTTGAGTCGGAAACAAAACAGAATTCTTTCGACGTGGTGACAGAGGCCGACATGGAGTCGGAAAGATTCATCAAGGCATATATCTCAGAGCATTTTCCGGAGCATGGAATTATTTCGGAGGAATCTGGTGCGGAACATAGCAGCCGTGACTGGCGGTGGGTGGTTGATCCCCTTGACGGTACGACTAACTTCAATAACGGACTGCCTGTTTTTTCCGTATCGATAGCTCTTGAATTCAAGGGAGAGGCAATGATAGGAGTTGTTTACGCTCCATATCTAAGGGAGCTGTTTCATTCTGTGAAGGGGAGAGGTGCCTTCCTTAACGGCAAGGAGATACGTTGTTCATCCAGGATGGAACTAAACCAGGCTGTAGTGGCGACCGGTATGCCTTATGACAGAGCTGACAATCCTGATAATAATCTTGCCGAGATAGAAAGGGTGGTCTGTAATGTTAGAGGTACAAGAAGACTTGGGTCTGCCGCTATTGACCTATGTTATACTGCCGCCGGATTCTATGATGCCTATTGGGAACTTAACCTTAAACGATGGGATGTCGCCGCCGGAATACTGATAGCCAAAGAGTCCGGTGCGGTTGTGGAAAGCATACGCAAAGACCGTAACTGCTCCATCCTTGTTTGTGCTCCTTCTCTTCTTGATCAATTCAGACCTTTGATATGTCCTGATAAGGTATGACATGAAAGCATCGAAACCGGGTGTATTTTTCCCGGCAGCCTAAGGTCCCAATTATAGGTGGGACCTGAATATTTTCATGATTTTTATAAAAGGCCTCCTCATTTGAGGAAGCCTTTGTCTTTCAGTAGAGATATGAATGATTCGGATACTGTGGTATTGACAGATTCAGGATACCTTATATCTGTGAATACCTGCGCCAAAGATTTTTTCCCGTTTTCTTCAACGAACTTTCTGTTATCGGGAAAATCATCCTTGGATTTGAACAGATTAAGAATCTGTTCTCTTGAGTCTTTCCTGTAAGTTTCATTATGTTTGATCGCTTCGAGAGGAAGGCGTTCGCATGGCGCAGGAGATGATGCGGGATATCCAAGAGAGATTGATGCTACCGGAACTACAAGGTCAGGAAGTTCGAGGAGTTCCGAGATCTGGCGTGCGTTATAATTGACTGTCCCGAGATAGCACGTGCCGAGACCTTCCATCTCCGCTATTGTGACGATCTGCTGGGAATAGATAACTGCATCAGTCAGCGCCATGATAAACGAGTGGAAATTATTATAGCCGGGTTTCGCGTCGCTTGCCTCACACCATTCTGAGAATCTGTTGAAATCGGCACATATCGTAAGGATGACATCTGCTCCCGAGGCCGCCGGCTGATTGAAATGCTCTTTGGCGAGCCGTCTGAGCCTTTCCGGATCCCGGGTGATGACAACACTGTAGAGCTGCATGTTGCCGCACGTCGGAGCCCGCATGGCTCGCTCCAGTATATTGTCTAAAAGACTCTCGGGTATATGTCTTTTCTCATAATTCCTTACACTTACCCTATTTCTGAAATACTCCTTATCCATATGGTTTTGTCTTTATCTTTTTTATTTTATACCGATTCGTAGTTTGATCATTCCTCGTCCTTCACCTCGTTGACTTTTGGCAGTGTCAAATGAAGAAACAGCCATCCGAGGAATCCCGCGAGGAAGGATCCTATCAATATACCGAGTTTCGAGTTGTTCAGGATTTGCGACAGGTAAACATCTTCTCCAAAGGTAAGATTGGCGATAAATAGCGAGACCGTGAAACCGATACCTCCGAGAACGGATACGGCGGCCAACTGTGGCCAGGTCGAGCCTTCCGGCATCGGAGCGAGTCTTGCCTTGATACATGCCCAGCTGAAAGCAAAAATACCTATGAACTTCCCAAGTACAAGGCCTGCTATAATAGCTATAGACACACCCGAAAATATGTCGGCTACATTAACGTCTCCAAGCCATATTCCTGCATTGGCAAAGGCGAAAAGCGGCACGACTATGAAGTTTACGATCGGGTGAAGAGAATCTTCGAGATCCTGAAGAGGGGAGATTACCTTGTCTGACGCCGATTCTATTTCCTTGAGCCAGTTTGTCTGTTCTTTAGTCAGGATGCCACGGTTGTCGAGTTTATCCTCATCCTCTTGAGAGAAATTACTTATAGACTTTCTGATGGTCTTGATATATTTCATCGGAGCATATACCGGTTTGGCCGGTACGCAGAAGGCAACGAGCACACCTGCGATAGTCGGATGGACGCCTGACTGCAGGAACAGAAACCAGACGAATATTCCTATGGTGACATAAAATGTCTTATAGTGCACGCCATAGATTCCTCCGATGATGAGGACAGCGAGAAGACCCGCGGCCCAGAGAAGCGATACATAATCTATATGCCCTGAGTAGAATATCGCTATCACGAGAATACCTCCGATATCATCTACCACGGCAAGAGTAGTGAG
>JAIEBK010000072.1:4878-11840 GCA_029070945.1 Muribaculaceae bacterium | reverse complement strand
CCGCCATTGGTATGATTCTTTATAGTCTTCCTTGCGATGAAGAATACGTTTGCCATAGAATAAATGTTAAAAGATTTAAAATATTAACAACCATCATTGGAAAATGGTTGAATTTAACGACTAAGTAGGTTTTTATTAAAGAAACTATAGTATTTATTCAATAATTTTTATTAATTTTGCACTCAAATCCGGATTGTGTGCATTGATACGGTAAGTAACTTCAGCATACGGTACGGTAGCGGATACTGGATGGATTTGACCGACCTGATAATTATTTATAAACATAATATCATTAAATTATGAGTTTAAATATCATTGTACTTGCAAAGCAGGTGCCTGATACGAGAAACGTCGGAAAAGATGCGATGAAGGAAGACGGGACAGTCAACCGCGCCGCCCTCCCGGCCATCTTCAATCCGGAAGATCTCAATGCACTCGAGCAGGCTCTCCGCCTAAAGGATATGTATCCCGGCTCCAAAGTGACAATACTGACTATGGGTCCGGCCCGCGCTGCCGAGATCATCCGTGAAGGTCTATACCGTGGTGCAGACAATGGAGTGGTGCTCAGCGACCGTGCGTTCGCCGGTTCAGATACACTCGCCACTTCCTATGCTCTAAGCGCAGCAATCAAGAAAATAGGAGATTTCGACATTATCATTGGTGGACGTCAGGCAATTGACGGCGATACCGCACAGGTAGGTCCTCAGGTTGCCGAGAAACTCGGCCTTCCTACAGTGACATACGCTGAAGAGATAATAGATGCCGATGGAGGAAAAGTGACTGTAAAACGCCGTATAGAATCAGGTGTGGAGACTGTCAAGGCTCCGATGCCTCTTGTCGTGACAGTCAACGGCAGCGCCGCTGACTGCCGTCCGCGCAATGCAAAATGCCTTCAGAAATATAAATACGCAGCCGTGCCTTCTGAAGTAGCAAACGATGAGAAGAAAAAAGAACTTATCGAAAAGCGTCCTTATCTGAATATTGGAGAGTGGAACGCCGCTTACGTAGAGGCCGATCTTGCACAGTGTGGACTTGCAGGAAGTCCTACAAAGGTGAAGAGTATCGAAAACGTTGTCTTCACCGCCAAGGAAGCCCGTAAGATCGAAAACACAGACGAGGCAATAGAAGACCTGATAAAGGAATTATTCGCTAACCACACAATCGGCTAATACAATATAATTATGGCAGACAAAAACAATCTTATCGTATATCTTGAATACGAAGACGGCAAAGTCGCTGATGTGAGCCTGGAGCTCCTTACCAAAGGTCGCCAGCTGGCCGATAAGCTCGGTATCAAACTCGAGGCAGTTGTGGCAGGTGACAATCTGAAGGATATTGAAAAGCAGGTGATGCCCTACGGCGTGGATACACTATATAAAGTGGAAGACAAGCGTCTGTATCCATACACGTCGCTTCCCCACAGCTCTATCCTCATCAACCTGTTTAAAGAGATTCAGCCACGTATCGCATTCATGGGCGCCACTTCCATCGGCCGAGACTTAGGTCCGAGAGTATCAAGCGCTCTTCATAGCGGTCTGACTGCTGACTGCACTTCTCTTGAGATCGGCGACTACACCGATGCAAAGACAGGAAAAGAATATAAGGATCTTCTCTATCAGATCAGACCTGCATTCGGAGGTAATATCGTGGCTACCATCGTTAACCCCGACTGTCGTCCTCAGATGGCCACCGTGCGTGAAGGAGTGATGAAGAAGGAGGTTCGCGACTCAAACTATTCAGGTAAGGTAGTAGACCTTGACGTCAACAAATACACTGACAATACGGACTTTGTGGTTGATATCATCGACCGCCACGTAGAGAAATCAAAAGTCAACCTTAAGGGTAGTCCTATAATTGTAGCCGGTGGATATGGCGTAGGATCGAAAGAGAACTTCGATCTTCTGCAGCAGCTTGCAGACGTGCTCGGAGCTGAAGTCGGCGCAAGCCGTGCTGCCGTAGATGCAGGATGGGTAGACCATGACCGTCAGATTGGCCAGACGGGTGTCACCGTACGTCCGAAACTCTATATCGCTTGCGGAATCTCCGGACAGATCCAGCATATAGCCGGCATGCAGGACTCCAGCCTTATCATCTCCATCAATTCCGATCCTGACGCTCCGATCAACTCTATCGCTGATATTGTCATCACCGGCAAGATGGAAGACGTCGTGCCCAAGTTAATCAAGTATTACAAAAAGAATTCGAAATAAGCCATGGCTAACTTTTATACAGACAATCCGAATCTTAAATCCCATCTTCAGCATCCTTTGATGAAGAAGATTGTGGAACTCAAGGAACGCAACTTTGCAGACGCAGAGAAATATGACTACGCCCCTCTCGACTTCGAGGACGCCATGGACTCATATGACAAAGTGCTTGAAGTGGTCGGTGAGATCTGCGGCGATGTGATCGCGGAGAACGCAGAGGAAGTGGACCACACCGGTCCTCGCGTGGAAAACAACCGCGTGATATACGCAGAAGGTACTAAAAAGAACCTTGAGGCTTGCCGGAAGGCCGGACTCATGGGTATGTCGATGCCTCGTCGTCTCGGTGGCCTTAACTTCCCGATCACTCCATATATCATGGCGGCAGATATCGTAAGCCGTGCTGATGCCGGATTCGAGAATCTATGGGGCCTGCAGGACTGTGCCGAGACCATCTATGAATTCGCTGATGACGATCAGAAGGATCGTTATATCAAACGTGTATGTGAAGGCGAGACCATGAGTATGGACCTTACCGAGCCCGACGCCGGCTCTGACCTTCAGAGCGTAATGCTCAAAGCTACTCAGAAGGAAGACGGTAGCTGGGTCCTCAACGGTGTAAAGCGTTTCATCACCAATGGTGACTCTGACATTCACCTCGTACTTGCACGTAGCGAGGAAGGAACGAAAGACGGACGCGGACTCTCCATGTTCATCTATGATAAGCGTAACGGCGGTGTAAACGTTCGCCGCATCGAGAACAAGATGGGTATTAAGGGTAGCCCCACATGTGAGCTCGTATATAAGGATGCGCCTGCTGAACTCTGTGGTAGTCGTAAATTAGGCCTCATTAAATATGTCATGGCCCTTATGAACGGCGCTCGCCTCGGCATCGCAGCTCAGAGCGTAGGTATTTCAGAAGCTGCATATCGTGAGGCTCTTGACTATGCGAAGGATCGCAAGCAGTTTGGCAAAGCCATCATTGAATTCCCTGCCGTAGCAGAGATACTGAGTGTGATGAAGGCTAAACTCGACGCAAGCCGCGCGCTACTCTATGCTTGCGCCCGTTTCGTCGATATATATAAGATCTACGATGACATCGCAAAGGAGCGTCCTCTCACCAAAGAGGAGAAAATTGAGGCGAAAGCATATAGCAAGCTCGCTGATGCATTCACGCCTCTTGCTAAAGGCATGGGTTCGGAATTCTGTAACCAGAATACCTATGACTGCATCCAGATCCATGGCGGCAGCGGATTTATGAAAGACTACAAATGTGAACGTCTTTACAGGGATGCCCGCATCACAAGCATCTATGAAGGTACGACACAGCTTCAGGTGGTTGCGGCAATCCGCCACGTCACCACAGGCACATATCTAAACTTCATCAAAGAGGCTCTCTCAGCTGAGTCCGCCGATAGGCATGCAGGAGTTAAGAAACTTCTCGTTGAGATGACCGAGCAGTATGAGGCGGCAGTTAAGAGTGTCCTTGAAGCTAAGGATCAGGCATATACTGACTTTATGGCACGTCGCCTTGTTGAGATGGCAGGTCACACAATAATGGGATGTCTGCTCCTCGAGGAGGCCGGACGTGATGAAGCTTTCGACAGGTCACTTGAAGTATATGTTAAATACGGACAGGCTGAATGTACAAAGCATGCCGATTTCATATCCAACTTCAAGCCTGAGGAGATGAAGTCATATACATATTGATTTCTTTAGATCTTACAGCATGCGGCAGCAATTACAAATATTGTTGCCGCTTTTTTATTATGATCTTTGATTTTTCAGGTTTTTTATATAACTTTGCACTGCATTAGTTTATACAGCTTTTTATTGATGCTTTGAAAAATCAATAACTGTATGCAGGTGATTAAAACCGGAATTATTCGGAACTAACTAAATATAATAAAACGATGTCTGATTTAAGGTTCAAAAGCGTAGAGGAAGCTTCATCCCGTAAGCCGGTTGAAGTAAAGCTTCCGGAAGAAAGTGTGGAGAAATACTACGCTAAGCAGGTCTTCAACCGTCAGAAGATGTTTGAATACCTTCCTCAATCAACTTACCAAGCACTCGTAGACGCTATCGATAACAAAAAAACTTTGAGTCTTTCGCTCGCAGACAGTGTTGCGGAAGGCATGAAGCGATGGGCTATCGAAAACGGAGCACGCCACTATACCCATTGGTTTCATCCATTGACCGGAGGCACTGCTGAGAAGCATGACTCTTTTATAGATCATAATGGAGAAGGGGGAGTCGTGTCGGAATTCACCGGAAAACTTCTTGTGCAGCAAGAACCTGACGCATCGTCATTTCCAAACGGAGGCATCCGCAACACCTTTGAGGCACGCGGATACTCTGCCTGGGATATTTCTTCTCCAGCATTCATCCTTGGAGATACCCTCTGCATACCCACTGTATTCATCTCTTATACAGGAGAGAGCCTTGACTATAAGACACCTCTTCTCAAGGCGCTTAACTCCGTAGACAAGGCTGCTACCCGAGTAGCAAGATACTTTGACAAGAATGTAAAACACGTCAAATCATACCTCGGATGGGAACAGGAATATTTTCTTGTAGATGAGGCTCTTTATGCCGCCCGTCCGGATCTTGTGATGACCGGGCGTACACTGATGGGACATGAGTCAGCTAAAAATCAACAGCTCGAAGACCACTATTTCGGCTCTATCCCCATGCGTGTAGCAGCTTTCATGCTTGATCTCGAGACAGAATGCCATAAACTTGGAATTCCGGCCAAGACCCGGCATAACGAAGTGGCTCCTAATCAGTTTGAGCTTGCACCGATCTTCGAGGAGGCAAATCTTGCAAACGACCATAACCAGCTTCTTATGAGCCTGATGACGGAAGTGGCGCGTAAACATAATTTCCGTGTTCTGCTTCATGAGAAACCCTTTGCCGGCATCAATGGCTCCGGCAAGCACAACAACTGGAGCTTAGGAACCGATACCGGAGTTCTCCTCTTCGCTCCGGGAAAGACACCGGAACAGAACCTGCAGTTCATAACTTTCGTTGCAAACGTGATGGCGGCGGTACACAAACACAACGCACTCATGAAAGCATCGATCATGACTGCCACCAACGCCCACCGTCTCGGCGCCAACGAGGCTCCACCGGCCATTATCTCGATGTTCCTTGGAAGTCAGCTGAGCCAGATTCTTGACTCTGTCGAAGCAACGGAAGAAGACGCTGTAATAAGTCTTAACGGAAAGGGAAAAGTAAATCTGGACATAGCCCAGATCCCCGAACTTATGATCGATAATACGGACCGTAACCGTACGAGTCCTTTTGCATTTACAGGTAACCGCTTTGAATATCGAGCTGTCGGCAGTACGGCTAATTGCGCTTCAGCACTTATAGCGCTTAATGCAGCTGTGGCGGACCAGCTAAATCAGTTTGCTGACAAGGTTGACGCACGTGTGGCAAATGGTGAGCAGCTAAATCAGGCTATCTTTAAGGAGATGCGTCAACTTGTGATTGATTCCAAAGCTATTCATTTCGACGGCAACGGCTATAGTGACGAATGGAAGAAAGAGGCTGCCGAGAGAGGTCTTGACGTGGAATCGAGTGCTCCGCTCATGTATGACGCCTATACCCGTCCGGAATCACTTGAGATGTTCAAGCGTACCGGAGTGCTTTCTCCAAAGGAGGTAGAGGCCCGAAATGAAGTGAAGTGGGAGATGTATAGCAAAAAGGTACAGATAGAGAGCCGTGTGCTCGGAGACCTTGCAATCAATCATATCATTCCTGCGGCAACGCGCTATCAAAGCCTTCTCCTTGACAATGTATATAAGATCAAGGAACTTTTCAAGGGAGACAAAATGGAGAAAATCGCGGGGCATGATCTGGAGGCTATAGAACAGATGGCAGACTATATTGCGTCCATACGTAAGGGTGTCGATGATATGGTCAGCAAGCGCCATAAGGCAAACCGCATGCCGGATGAGCGAAGCAAAGCGATCGCATATCATGATGATATAGTGCCCGCAATGGAGGACATTAGAAAGAATATCGATGCTCTCGAACTGATGGTAGACAATGAGATCTGGCCACTTCCGAAGTATCGTGAACTTCTATTCGTAAGGTAAATTCTTTTTTCTTACTTCTTAAAAAAGCGTGGAAGTCCGCGCTTTTTTATTTTATATGTTATAAGGCATAAGACTTGATAGGATGGAATTTTTTTTGTATATTTGCAACATAGAATGTCAGCCATCGCTGATAATATTCTCTAACCACTATCAAAATGACCTAATACATGAAGATAAAGAAACTCCTTTTGGGTGACGAAGCCTTTGCATTGGGTGCAATCAATGCCGGTATGAGCGGTGCATATGGATATCCGGGGACACCGTCTACCGAAATCATGGAATTCATACAGGCTAATTCTGTTGCGAAGGAAAGAGGAATACATTCCCATTGGTCGAGCAATGAAAAAACGGCCTATGAAGAGGCTCTCGGCATGTCATACGCAGGTAAGCGTTCGATCGTCACAATGAAACATGTCGGTCTCAATGCTTGCGCAGACGCTTTCGTAAATTCCGGAATGACAGGTGCTAACGGTGGTATGCTTATTGCTGTGGCAGATGATCCTTCAATGCATTCCTCACAAAATGAGCAGGATTCACGATTCTATGGAGAATTCGCTTTCATTCCCATTCTTGAGCCCGGCAATCAGCAGGAGGCATATGATATGGCGGCCTATGGATTTAATCTTTCCGAGAAGTTTGAGATTCCTGTGATCGT
>JAIEBK010000072.1:0-4778 GCA_029070945.1 Muribaculaceae bacterium | reverse complement strand
GGCAATCAGCAGGAGGCATATGATATGGCGGCCTATGGATTTAATCTTTCCGAGAAGTTTGAGATTCCTGTGATCGTTAGGTTTGTCACACGTCTCAGTCATTCAAGAGCTACTGTAGAGGTAAATAACGAAGTTCTTCCAGAAAACGATATACATTTCCCTCAAGACGGCAGTAGATGGGTTTTGATGCCGGGTAACTCAAGGGTTCGTTATAAAGAGCTTATAAAGAATTATGATAAGCTTGAGACAGCTTCAGAAAATTCTCCATATAACATATATACACCCGGCAAAGACCATTCGCTTGGTATAATAGTCAGCGGAATTGCCGCTAATTATCTTAATGAGATATTCAGCGACGGGTGTCCGTTTCCGACAGTCAGAATATCTCAGTATCCACTGCCGAAGGCCATGCTTGACAGACTTGCCGAGGAATGTACGGAACTCCTTGTGATAGAGGAAGGACAGCCTTTCATAGAGAAATCGATTCGTGGCGTATTAGACACGGACAAGAAGATTTACGGCAAACTGGACAACAGCCTTGTCCGGACAGGAGAACTTAATCCGGACCATGTTCTGGAATGTCTTTTGAAGATCCGTCCTGAACTTGACGTCATAGAGGCAAACGAGATAAGGAATGCATGTGACATTACAGTGGCACGCCCTCCATCGCTTTGCAAGGGTTGTGGACATCGTGACGTATACCAGGCACTCAACGATGCTCTCGCAGGATATGACGACGCCCGTGTCTTCGGCGATATTGGATGCTATACACTTGGTTATCTCGCTCCTTTCAAAGCTCTTCATACTGTACTTGATATGGGAGCGTCCATTACTATGGCCAAGGGAGCGTCGGAAGCGGGTGTTCACCCGTCTGTGGCTGTGATCGGTGATTCTACGTTCACACACTCAGGACTTTCGGGCCTTCTCGACGCTGTGAATGAGAACAGCGATATGCTTGTAATTATCTCCGACAATCTGACTACCGGAATGACCGGAGGACAGGACTCTCAGGGCACAGGAAAAATAGAGGATATATGTCTTGGACTTGGAGTGAATCCGGAACACCTTCATACTATCGACTCCCTTCCGAAAAACCATGACGATATGGTTAGTCTTTTCAAAAAATGTATAGACTATAGAGGGCTTTCGGTAGTGGTATCACGAAGGGAATGCATACAGACGGCCCGGCGCCACGGAGCTCACAGAGGTCCTAAGACTGCGGAATAACTCAGGAACGAGACCTGTCAATTCATCACATAACCCAGAAATCAACAAGAATAACCGTGAAAACAGATATAGTACTTGCAGGAGTCGGCGGACAGGGCATATTGAGTGTAGCCACGATTCTTGGCGTTGCAGCCCTGAAGGAGGGACTCAACATTAAGCAGGCTGAAGTGCATGGAATGAGCCAACGGGGTGGGGACGTCCAGTCCAACCTTCGTATTTCCTCCAGGCCTATTCATTCAGACCTCATACCGGGGGGAAAAGCAGATCTGATTGTAAGTCTGGAGCCGATGGAAGCATTAAGATATATTCCTTTACTGTCTAATGAAGGATGGATAGTGACATCTACAGCTCCTTTCGTCAATATTCCGAACTATCCGGAAATGGAGAAAATTGAGAAAGAACTCTTTATGGCCGGCAATGTCGTTGCTTTTGACATGGAGGAAATGGCCAGAGAAGTTGCTTCTCCAAGATCGAGCAATATGGTGCTTTTAGGTGCTTCCTCGCACTTTATAGATATAACATCAGACAAGATCGAAGCAGCCATCAGAAGTGTATTCTCGGGCAAAGGAGAAGTGATAGTTGAATCAAATATCAAGGCTTTCCGAGCCGGAAGGTCTAAAGCGGATTCATTCATAGCCAAATAAAAATTCATTCTGACATGTTTCCATTATCACAAGACATACTTGACCGTACGGCGTCAAACCTTGGTATTCTCGACATATCGACAGCTACAATACGACAGATTGTAGCACTTTCAGGCGCTCTTGAGAAGGAGGCTGAAGAGAAGTTTGTTCATCTTGAACTCGGGAATCCCGGACTTCCTTCTTCGGAAATAGGCATAGACGCTGAAATAGAGGCTCTCCGTGCAGGAGTGGCAAATAAATATCCTGCGATCAACGGAATTCCGGAATTAAAAAGAGCCGGATCTCGGTTTATAAAGGCCTTCATGGACATTGACATTCCGGAGAAAGCTATAGTTCCGACAGTTGGATCTATGCAGGCAAGTTTTACACTTCAGCTGCTGTTAAGCCAGAGATTAGCGGGGCGTGATACAATACTTTTCTTTAATCCCGGATTCCCTGCTCAGCGACATCAGGCAAAGGTGCTTGGACTCGGGATAGAACAGTTTGACATATATGACTATCGTGGTAAGGCACTTGAGTCAAAACTCGAAGAAATCCTGTCGAAGGGTAACATCACGGCGATGTTGTTCTCTAATCCCAATAATCCGGCATGGATCAACCTGACGGAAGATGAACTTGAAATCATCGGACGTATGGCTACGAAGTATGACGTGATTGTCATCGAAGACGTTGCGTACCTTGGTATGGACTTCCGCACCGATTTCAGTCATCCCTTTGAGTCTCCGTATATACCAAGCGTGGGCAAATACACCGATAATTTTATCATGCTTGTTTCCGGTTCAAAAATATTCAGTTATGCGGGCCAGCGCATAGCAATAGCGGCTATGAGCAAGGAAGTGTATGATCGAAAGTATGATTTTTTCACAAGTTTCTATGAGATGCCGGCATTCGGGGACGCCTATATTTTCGGAGTGCTCTATACAGCCAGTTCCGGCACATCGCATTCCGCTCAACATGCTTTAGCCGCAATGATGAATGCTGCCAGTGACGGGAAACTTGATTTTGTCAAGGATACATCTGAATATGGTAGACGTGCATCAATAATGAAGAAGTGTTTTATTGACAATGGTTTCCACATAGTATATTCAATGGATGCCGAACGTCCGATATCAGACGGATTCTTTTTCACTGTAGGGTTTGACGGTATTGACGGCAAAACCTTACAATATGAACTTTTGCGTCATGGAGTGTCGGCTATTACGCTTTCTTCTACCGGTTCGGAGCAGGATGGAGTCAGAATATGTGTATCCACTCTCTCGGAAGAACATGACTTTGAAATTTTAAACAACCGACTAAAGGCTTTCAGGAATGAACATTAACCCACACTATATGAGTGCCGAAGAGGCTGTTTGTCTTATCGAAAACGGCGATCATGTATTCATACAAGGTAGCACCTCCACTCCGGAGGTGCTTTGTAGCGCTTTGGCACAGCGTGGCCATGAACTACGTGATGTGACTCTATACTCTGCGTTTGCCGTATGCAAGGGTGAGGCACCTTATTGCAGGAAAGAATACCTCGGAGCTTTCAATGTTGAGAGTTTCTTTGTGTCAAATGGTGTAAGACGTTGGATTCAGGAAGGATACGGAAGCCTTATTCCACGTTTTTTAGGGGAAGTTCCGGCTTTGATGCGTGATGGAACATGTCGCATTGATGTCGCGTTGCTTAATTGCTCTATGCCTAATGAGGAGGGTTTGGTGAGTTTCGGAGTGTCAGCGGATCTTGCTACAGCAGCTGCTGAATGTGCGGATAGGGTTATTGCTCAGATCAATCCTCAAATGCCGTTCAGTTACGGCGATCCGGTCATTCACATCAACGATCTGGCGGCTGCCGTAATGGTGGATGAGCCTCTGGTGGAGGTGCCGACTGCAACCCCTACGGAAGACGAGATTAAAATTGGCAATTACATAGCTGAATTGATTCCTGATGGCGCCACTCTCCAGATCGGTGTGGGAGGTATTCCGAACGCCGTGATAAGGGCTCTCAACAGTCATCGGCACCTTGGCCTGCATACTGAGGCGATGACAGATGGAGTTCTTCCTCTTCTTGAGAAAGGAGTCATAGACAACAGTCTTAAAAAAATAATGCCGGGTAAATCTGTAGCATCGCTTGCCCTTGGATCAAGACGTCTATACGACTATATGGATGGTAATAAAGACATTATCTTCAAGGATGTAGCCTGGACCAATAATCCTTTCATAATTGCTCAGAATCCGAAGGTGGTGAGTATCAATTCATGCCTTGAGATCGATCTGACCGGGCAGGTCTGCGCCGACTCCATAGGCACCAAAATTTTCTCAGGAATCGGAGGTCAGCATGATTTTGTATATGGTTCCCAGCTGTCAGAAGGAGGAATTTCATTCCTTGCCATGCTTTCAAAGACAGCAAAAGGAATCAATAAGATCAAACCTGTATTGACAGAAGGTGCCGGAGTGGTCACTACACGGTTTCAGACGAATTATATCGTGACTGAACATGGAGCCGTAGACCTCCGGGGTAAAGATTTGGCTCAGCGTGCAAGACTACTGATTTCGGTTGCGGCTCCGGAGTTTCGTGAGGAACTGGAACGTTGCGCTGCGGAAAGATTCGGATATTCATTCCTTCAGTTAAAATAACGAGTTTTACTAATGAAGTTGTTTAAACTTATTTACGAATTATAAAAATAACAATGAAGAGTTAAACCAAAGATTCTTTTTTTTAATCTTCCGCCATCTTTCCGGCGTATTTTCCTTCATTCATCAGTCACGATGCCCGCATCGTTCCTTCTTCATGAAGAAAAATCCACTCGAAAACCTGACGAAATATTAACAAAAAATAAGTCTAAACAACTTCAATATGCTCTTCCTCTCTTCTTATTATTTAAATTTTTTAATTTGGCTTTTTTATTAATTATGGATTATAGAAATATT
>JAIEBK010000071.1 GCA_029070945.1 Muribaculaceae bacterium | reverse complement strand
GATAGGAAAACCGTTATCATCTATAGGTTAGTGGTGTCCCAACCGCCTCCAATCGGACAATAATCTACTTTAAAAATTTCTTCAGCAACGCGTAAGTAGCAAAGTAAAGCGTAATTATGGCATCGGGAAAACGGCGCCCGAGTATCATTGCACCCACCGTCATCCCTATAAGTATCTTGATCTCAACACCATGGTTAGGCCCTATGAAAGCCGCCACAAGCCCTACCATGCTCATGAACGCCACACAGACCACGAGTCCCATCAGCGCCTTAAGATATTGTGTCATATTCAGTTCCCCCCTTTTATCATAATCTTACGTCCTCCTGCAATATAAAATCCATCAGGAAGACTGAATGAATTCTCTCCTTTCCTGACCGACAGGATACGCGTCATGCCGTCGACAGTATATATCGGCAGATCCATGTCTCTCTCGCTTCTGACATGCAGTACGCCATCATCAGCCATCAAATTAAAGCTGTCAGCCCCAACGGCTTCCACAGCTGTATCCGCACCCCATTGCTTCTTAAGCCATTCCACAGAGTTTCCGAGCCATGACTCCAGACGACTTGCCTGAACACCGATATCCGCATGCGAATAAGCCGGCCAACGGCGCGCATCGTTTACGACGGCGACAGCTATCTGCCGCGCACGGCTCTCGACACTGACACAAAGTTGTTCCGGACCTCCGTTGAGGAATGACTTCCAGACATTCTTCACAGCATCAACAAAAGCGGGTATCTTGTAGAACTCCCCTATCCAATGCTGGGAAAACTCCGGATGATCAAAAATAAACCGCGGGTTATCTCCTCTGCCTTGAGAAAAAGCATTGCCGAAATCCCATACCGGTCCGAATTTCCATTTCTCTGCTTCTCCACGCTGACGGTTGAGATAGCACGAACCGTGAAACGACTCCATATCGAGCATCAGTTGGTTGACAATGAAATATCGGGCGAGCACGTCGAAATCCACCAGAGTGGAGGCAGCGGTCTCGTTGTGTGAAGCGAGGGCGTTCTGTATCGACTGCATGGCAGACTTAAGATATGCTTCCTGTTCGGATGATAGAATCTCGGGCGACTTGTATGTGAACCATATAGGCTGACCGAAAGAATTCATGACAGTCACGTGAGGATCAGAGTCATAGTTGTCGATCTCTACAAGCCATCCGCCGTCGACATCACTCACGGCTCCATCCGCCTGTTCCTCCACATTCACCCGGTCTTTATCGACCCGGATGGTCTCAGTAAGCCAGTAAAGGCCTATATAATCGCCGTTAAGCACCACTTCGAGAGGCTGAGTGGCGGGAGTCCAGGGCATACCGAGTATTTCAGAAGCGGAAAAGCCAAGTGCGTTACGGAGTCCGGCCGCAGAATCATCGGCATGCGCAAGAAGCGCGAAATGCTTGCTTTTCGCCATTCCGAGCAATGGAGTCTTCTTGTCAAGCTTTATACGGTAAGGTTTCTTCTCAAACCCCAGCCATGTATAGTTGCCACGTCCCCGGATCTGCATTGCCGCCTGTTCGTCTGCGCTCCCTATAGCCTCGACACCTTCCACTCCCATCGGATCAAGCCAATAAGCAGCCTGCAGGTAAGTATCCTTTGATGTGACTGGAGTTTTCCCTTCTGTGTTAATATACATCACAGGAAGCGTCCCTGACCAAGGTTTCTGTCCCGAAGCACCGGTCGAAAACATAATGCGCATGTTGTCGAGATCAACCTTTACAGTAAGCGTTTTCTTAGCGGGCGCCTTGATGTTAGCCGACTTAGGGTGTACTTCCAGGCCTGTCCACTCATCCTCATCAACGGAGGCTACCGGATAGAGCGTGCCTGTATCAAACCGGTTCCAGTCACCCTCCGGATTTACAGATGACAGTTTAAACTCCCTGTTGTCGGAGAAATCAATCTCTGTCACAAAAAGGCCGTCGCTGTCGGCAGTCACGACCTTAGGATGCGATATATCCCAATTATTGAATCCCCCCACAAAATATATCCTGTCAGAAGCTCCGAAAGCATGTGCGAATGCCAGCAGACAGATGAATATGGAAAATATCCTTCGTTTCATAGCTAAAAATTTACATATCTGCAGATAAATCCAACTGCGTATCCACAGCATCTCTGATATCTGCGAAAGCCACTCTACAAAATTAATACAAATTCAGAACATAGACAAGTCTTTCATTTGTTATATATCCGTATTAAACCGACACTAATATGGAAAAAGACATAAAAACACTTTTCGAAAACAACGAGGCATTCAATAATATATTGTCAAGGACAAGCATAAGAAACTATACGGACCAGCCGATACCGGAGGAAATCAAATCCGCTTTACTCCACGCCGGAATGGCCGCCCCAACCGGAGTCAACCGTCAGCCTTGGGAATTCATATTGATCGACGATAGCAAGATACTCAACGCTCTCGCAGAAGCCCTGCCTTATGCCAAAATGACGGCATATGCTCCAATGGCAATCGCAGTGTGCGGCAACTCAACCCGCTTTCTCGAGGGGGAGGACTCCACTCTATGGGTACAAGACGTTTCGGCCGCCTCAGAAAATATCCTTCTCGCAGCCCACGCATTCGGAATCGGAGCAGTATGGACCTGCCTCTACCCTCATAAAGACAGAATGGAAGCAGCTGCGCACATACTGAAGCTTCCGGAAGGAATAATCCCGTTCAGCCTCATTCCCATAGGCTATCCGGCCAAAGAACATGCCCCCATCGACAAATGGCATGCCGACAGGGTGCATATCAACCGATACTAAAGTATCGGACACTTAAATGCCAAGTGGTCATAGTCGCCCCGTAGCGCGCAGCCACGCAGTACGGTAGATCTGATATTGGGTAGCAGCCTCTATCATGTTGCTTCTGGCCTGCTGCCACTGGGTCTGTGCGTCGAGAAGATCTGTAAGAGGTGACACGGCCTCGTCATATCGGTTGTGCATCACCCTAAGGTTTTCAGTAGCGAGCTCAAGAGCCAGCCGGGCTGAAGAGATCATGTTCCAGCCGTCTTCGAGATTGGTTGCCGCCTGACGCACCTCCAGATCAAGGAGGTCGGTGTTACGGTTAAGGTCGAGCATGGCATTGTCTACAGAAAGCTTCGCCTTCCTGACTTTCTTTATTCCCTCTCCCCAATGGAAGAGCGGTATACTGACAGAAAGTACCCCCGATGCTATTCCGTCGCGGTATTCCTGTGTGTAGGGATAGTAGTTGCCGTCGCCTAGATCGGCCATTCCCTTCATCTTGATGTTGCCATAGTAGCTGTAGCCGAGGCTGAGACCGACAGTGGGCAGGAAATCACCCCTAACCATATTCACCTGCTGTCGCGCCACATCCACATTCAGCTGCATCAGCTTGTATTCCGGTCGAGCTGTTATATCATAGTCCAGACTGGAAGGAGCGACACATTCGGGCAGCGTGTCAGTCGGTTCTATGGAGGTCTCATAGTCCGCGCCTATGACGTTGCACAGGGCCTGCCGGCATAGTTCGGCTCCGTTCTCCGCTTTCTTCTTCTGATATTGCAGCTCGCTGCGCTTGGCATTGATTCGCAGCAAATCGTTTTCCATCGCCATTCCCGCGTCGACGGCTGTCTGCGTCTGGGAGTAAAGCGTATCGATCATATTGATGTATGACTGCATGAGCCAGACTTTGTCGCGCACAGCGATATACGTCCAGTAGGCGTTGTCGGCCTCGTTGAGCACATCCATGCGGCTAATCTCAAGCTGACTCTGCGCGGCTTCGCGCCCAAGATCGGAAAGCTTTCGCCCGGCGGTTATCTTTCCTCCGGCATAGATAGGCTGCACAAGCTGTATTCCGGCGAGATAAGCGCCATGCGTCTGCATCTTCGCCCCCATCATGTCAATGTCGGGAAGCATATACATTGCCGATGCCGTGGCATCGAATTTAGGAAGATACGCAGTCCGCGCTATCTTATGGTCAAGCTCCGCCTGAGCCAATCCGTTTTGCGCCTTCTTAAGATTCTCACTATGCTTCAGTGCCATCCGGCGGCACTCGTCCCTGTCTATCGTCAATGTCTGCCCTGATACCGAAGATACTGCAAGAAGGATAGTCAGTATCAGAATAAGTTTATTTTTTTTCATCTTCGGAAGGTTTTTTGACGCGCATAAGCGCCGTATAGAAAAGAGGAAGGAGAAGAAGCGTTATGATCGTTCCGGCTGTCAGTCCTCCCATGATAGTTATTGCCATCGATCCATACATCGGATCGCCGAGAAGGGGAATCATGCCGACGATCGTTGTGAGTGAAGCCATGAGCACCGGACGCACACGCGAAACGGTAGCATCTATCACAGCTATATACGGATGCACCGTGTCTTCCCTCTGCAGGCGCTCGATCTCATCGACAAGCACAATGGAGTTCTTCACCATCATGCCGATAAGCCCCATCATGCCTATTATCGCCATAAACGTAAACGGGCTGTCGGTCAGAAGCAGAGCCGCCACAATTCCGCATACCACAAAGGGGAAGCATATCAGTATCAGCGTCACTTTCTTCCAGCTGTTGAAGAGAAGGAGCAGAATGAGAAGGATGATGAATATGGTGAGCGGCACGTATTTAAGCAGGTTGGAAATCGCTTCCGTCTGGAGTTCTCCCTCTCCCACCCATCGCATGCTGTAGCCCGGTGGGAGCGGAATGGCCTCAATCTCATCCTTGATGCTTTCCACTACCTTGGCTGGAGTTGCGTCATCAAGATCCGGATTCGGGTCACATTCAGCCTCGATCACACGCTGTCCGTTGAGACGGCGCACTATATTCTCCTCCCATTTGAGATCGATCCTGTCGGCAACGCTTCCGAGCGGTATGGCCCGCACAGACATGTCGGCAACCGTCGCTGCATTGCCCGACATCACGGAAGCAATCGCGTTCTCTCCGTCAATCCTTATGTTGGGCATCGTCCAGACAGGGATATTGTCGATATCCTCTATCTCCGTTCCGTCGGCGTTACGCACCTTGAGATTGACTATCATGGTATTGTCTCCGTCGTGCATCACGCCTACCGGCATCCCGTCGGATGCCGCAAGAAGGGCATTGGCCACATCATCGCGACTTACGCCGGCAGTAAGAGCGTTCCCTCTGTCGAGATCCACCACAAGTGTCTTGGCAGTAGGATTCCAGTTGTTCTGCACCGAATACGGATCCACATAGCGGCATCCCCGCATGATATTCTCGGCCCTGGCACTCAGCTCCCTGAGCACTGCCGGATCCGGACCGGCAAACTCCACTTCCACCGTATGCGACGTGGAAATCGAGAAGTTGTATTTGCGGATGCGGATATACGCGTCAGGGAATCGCTCGCGGAGCTGCCTCCTGACTTCCGGAATCTGCATCACGACAGTCTTATAGTCCTTACAGTCCACTATCAGCTCGCCATAGCGGTCACCTCCCGACGACATCGGGCGTACGAGGCAATAACGGGCCGGGGCTGCCCCCATACTGATTGCCACACGCTCTATATCCTTATCGGCTGAAAGCATCCGACTCATCTCGTGAAGCTGGACGCTGACGCTGTCGGGAGAGGACTGGGACGGAAAATAACACTCCACCACGAACTGCCTGTAGTCAAAATCGGGAAAGAAAAGGTTTTTCACCTTAGTCAGGCCAAGCATGCTCAGGCCAAGAAGTACAAGCGAGAGTATAATGGTCGGCCATTTGTGGTCGATCAGAAAAGCAACCGATTTCCTTACAGCCCTGTGGGCCGGAGAATCCATCACCTTTCCATCATTGTCCGGCCCGGAACCTTTATCATCCTTAGGAAGCCAAGCCTTGGCACATACAGGAACCTGCACGAGAGCTATGACCCAGCTGGCAAGCAGACTTACGCAAAGCACAAGGAAGAGATCTCCGGCATACTCTCCGGCGGAGTCGGGAGATAGATATATGCAGATGAAAGTGGCTGCAGCTATAACTGTCGCGCCGAGAAGAGGGAGCGCCGTGTTTTTTCCGATTCTGTAAAGATAGGTGCTCTCCGGCAGACGGCGTTTCCTGTCTACAAGTATACCGTCCATTATGACCACTGCGTTGTCCACAAGCATTCCCATGGCCACGATAAAAGCGCCCAGCGATATACGCTGGAGAGTAGTGCCGCATTGCAGGAGTATAGGGAAGGACACGGCTATCGTGAGCACGAGTCCGAAGCCTATGATGAGTCCGCTTCTGAAGCCCATCGTAAAAATCAGTACTATGATGACTATAAGCACGGATTCCAGCAAGTTGACCATAAACGAGGATATGGCGTCACTGACCTTGTCGGGCTGGAAGAAAATCTTCTCTGTTTCCATTCCGGCAGGGACACTGCGCATGAGCACTGCCATTTCCTTATCCACAGCCTTACCTACGTCGGGAACAATTGCGTCGTTTTCCATCGCGACGCAGATGGCGAGCGAAGGCTTGCCGTCTACGAAAAATCCATTGCGATGTGGAGTTGCGAGCGTGCGCTCTATGCTCGCGAGATCTCCGAGACGCATATAGCGCCCGTCAGGCGTGTTTATGAGCAGATTCCTAAGATCTTCCTCATTGTCAATCCCTTCGTCTATCTGCATCCTTATCCTGTCCGCTCCGCTTGCATATGCTCCGGCGTTGGCGGGTTTCCCGGCCGACTGAAGGGCGAGCATCACCTGGGAGGGAATGAGACCGTTGCGTGCAAGCTCCTCCTTGCTCAGGGTAATGTCTATGGTCTCGTCGCGCCCACCGGCTATCGTAACCCTCTTCACGCCCGGCACCGACAGGAGCCCCCGCCTGATATATTTGGCGTATTTAAGGAGTTCGGGATAGTCATATCCTTCACCGGAAAGGGAATAGAAAATACCATAGACGTCCATCATGTCATCCATAACCACCGGATCGTAGCATCCGGCTGGTAGTTGCGACGACATGTCGCTCACTTTTCTGCGAAGCTGGTCGAAATGCTGCTCGAGATCTTCGGTCAGCACAGTCATCCTGAACTCCACCGTGATCATGGCTATGCCGCTCTGGCATTCTGATTTGATCTTATAGACATCGGGAAGGCTGCGCAGCTCGTCTTCCATCTTACGGGCCACGTTCAGCTCCACCTCATGGGCCGATGCTCCGGGATATGGAACGATGACCATCGCCTGCTTGACAGGCACGGCAGGATCCTCAAGCTTGGGCATGCTCATGAAAGCGAGCGTGCCAGCTATGATTATGCCCACCATAAGCGACCAGAACAATACCCGGCGCTCCATAAAAAAGCGTGTTATCCTGTTCATAAGAGACCTCCGACGTTGGTTTTACTCGGCTTTTCAATCACCTTTACCTTTTCTCCCGCAGTTAGCATTGAGACTCCGGCCCTCACTACATTGTCTGTGGAGGAGAGTCCTTCACAAACCTTTACCATTTCTCCCCTCAGGCCACCTTCTGTGACAACCGGCTGTGCCGATACGGTGGAATCATTCTTCATGACCCATACGTATTCCCTGCCATCTTTGGTGAAGAGTGCCGAGGAAGGGATGAGCAGTCCTGAATCACCGTTATCCGCCATCTCTATTGTCACCTCCACGTTCATCCCTGCAGTTATGGATTTAACCTTATTGCCGGCGAAAGCCAGATTCATTCGGTAGAGCTGACTGCTGTTGGCCTTTGGTATAATACCGATAAGTCTCAACGATACCGGCTCGTCGCCGAGATACGGGGAGCGGCATGAAAAACCGGAGAACCGCTCACGCTCCCCGTAGGCTGACGCCGGAATGTCGCACGTCACTTCCATTCCGCCTGCTGTCATAAGGGTGAACACCGGTGTTCCGGCATCCACCATTTCAGCGGCGGAATACCCTACAGACTCCACTATTCCAGAGGCCGGGGCGTAAAGACGGGTATAAGCAAGCTTGTTCTTATTGGCCTGCAGCTGCACACCAAGCTGTCTCAGGCCTGCGACTGCCTTATCATAGTCATTCTGCGACATGCTCTTATTCTCGAAAAGCCTTCGCGCCCGGTCCACTTCCCTGCATACCTGGTCATACTGGATCTGAAGGGCCTCAACGCCGAGCTTATAGTCATCGGCATCAAGTTCGGCAAGCAGCTGGCCCGAACGCACATGATCACCCTCCTTCACGAATATCCGTTTTATCTGTCCGGCAGTCTTGAAGCCGAGGCTGACGTTTTCATTTTCTTTCACCACCCCGGGAAATATCAGAGACGGCGATCCGTCGGCCGGAGACGGCTTACAGATATACACACTATGTGACAACACTCCCGCATCACCTCCGCTGTTGGAGCAGGCGGCCGCCAGACATGATAGCAATGCCACCGATATAATTCCACGTATTTTCTTCATATAAAAATAAATTTCACAGGATCAATTAAATTCCGGATTAAAATCAAATAACCTCATAATCATATACCTCATCAGCTTCAGTCATCGAAAGTTGAATTTATGATTTAGAGTGCAAATTTAGTAAAAAGCAATAGGGAAGTCGTGTCTTATTTGTGCAGGAAATTGTTCAGAATCGCCCCTATTATGCATTTTCTTATTAAATAATTGCTGATTATTGTCGAATTTAGTAACTTTGCATCAGAAATAAGGAATCAGAAGTAATGATAAGAGCAGCAGAAGAAGAGAAAAGACTTGGACTTGATGACCTTCCGATGTCGGACAATACACTGACACTCGGAAGTCATTTTCTCATTTCCGATACGCTCGACCCGGAAAGCGGACTGAACGAGCTGGATCTGCTTCCCCTCTCAGAGCATTACCTCAATATGCCTTTCAAGATCAGATTTACGATGATTCTACTATGTCAGGAGGGGCAGCTGAAAATAAGGACCCAGATGAAGGAATATACCCTTACCAGAGGAAGCATGCTGCTTATTATGGAAGGAGCGATAGGCGAATGTCTGGAAATTTCGGGAGATATCAAGGTTCTTATGATGGCATTCTCAAGCCGCTTCAAGGTAATGGAGACAGGTTTCAGGCCAAGCATGGAGATTCTGTCGAAAGTGGAGAAGCATCCCTGCCTTAAACTTAGCGAAAGGGAATTTGACGACATAACGGCACTCTACACGATAATGCGGCACAGAATGGAAGAATCAGAATTCCCGGCTATAGAGGAACTCGCCACAAGCTGCCTGACGACATTATTCTATTATATTTCCCAGCATATCACAGAGGACGTAATGTCAAGAGCCCATGCATCCGGACGGGCCGAAAGCATACATAACAATTTCCTTGAGCTCGTGGAAGCATACAGCCTGAAACACCGTGGTCTCGCATTCTATGCAGACAAACTATGCATCACACCTAAATACCTCAGCCGCATGGTGCGCGAGGCAAGCGGAAGAAGCCCGAAAGAATGGATCAATATAAGGATAATGCTGGAGGCAAAAGTGCTTCTGCGCGACCAGTCTCGTTCCATTCAGGAAATAAGCGATAGCTTAGGATTCCCAAACCAATCGTTTTTCGGAACGTTCTTCAAGAAAATAAAAGGACTTTCACCTTCAGCCTATAGAAACATCATAAGAATAAGCTGATCCTCTCACGAAATGAACTCAGCCGCCATAGATCCATCGTTGATTATTGACTGGAAACTGATTCTCGGTTTCATATGCGGACTGGCTCTTGCCGGTCTGCTCGCTTCGGTCATGGCATGGTGGAAGCGCGGCAAGGCCCGGCGCAGCGGCAAGCGGGGCGAGAAGATGGTGGCAAAAGAATTAGGAAGACTAAAGAAAAAGGATTACATTGTCATCAACGACCTGATGCTTCCGACATCTAATGGCCGGACATCCCAGATAGACCATGTGGTCGTATCAACACGCGGAATATTCGTGATCGAAACTAAAAACCATGCCGGACGCATCTCCGGAGGCGAACATGCCCAGTATTGGCAGCAGCATCTCCAGTCGCAGTCACGGGGCTTCTACAATCCGATTCTTCAGAACCGCAGTCATCTCAGGGCTATCAGAAGACTGCTTCCCAAAATGGATGCGGAACTGTTCTCATCAATGGTAGTCTTCACCGAGGCATGGCGTCTCGACATAAAGGCCGAAGAAATAATCAGGGAACGACACTTTCTTCCCGACCGACATATACAGCGGACACTGATTCCTGAAGAAGAGGTGAAAAAGCGATGGTGGCGCCCATGGCAAAGACCTGTGGTGCTTGACGAGCATAAGATGGTGACCCGTATTGACGGCATGCTGGATGAAATCACAAGGCGTCCCCGAATTCTGGGGAGAGATTCGATCCGTGACATAGCGGAAAAAATAATGGCCGCCAACGTCACCGACAGCGATGTGCGGAAGCAGCACACCGAGTATGCCAGGCGCACATCAAGAGATGTGTCGGCCGATATAAGCAGAGGGAAATGCCCTCGCTGCGGCGGACAGCTGACTGTAAGAAAAAGTGAGAAAGGGGAATTCGTCGGATGTTCGAACTACCCTAAATGCCGCTTCACGTGCTCCATCGACCGTATTCAACACTGATCGTGTCGGATAAATCATGCAAAATCTTGATAAATCCCTATAAAGGGAAAAACATCTCCGCCAAAAACTTTGTTGAACACTTGAACCCCTTAAACTCAAAACCATTTAAACACCATAAACCAACAACAACGAATGAACAAACTGATCTTATTGGCAGCCACAGGCCTTCTTCTGGCCTCTTGCTCAAACGAAAAAGGGAGCGTAAAAATTCAGCTTCCCGAGGATTTCCAGGAGAAAACCCTGGTTGTAAGCCACCTTACAATCAAAAACATCTTCGAAGCCACTCAGGCCGAAGATCTGACTGTGATCTATGACACTCTGGAGGTGAAAGACAGAGTGGCCGAACTCCGTCTGGATCCGGCCGGACCCGCACGCTACAGCATCGAGCCCCCGGTAATGGCAACTATGCAGCCCGAGTTTTATGCCGATCCCAATGACGCCCTGACAGTCACAGTAATAAGCTTCGAACCGCTGGACTATGACGTTGAGGGATCAAAGCTTATGGAAGACATAACGGCCTATAATTCTACGATACGACCCATACAGCAGGATTATATGGCGCTCGTGAGCCGTGACTCCAATATCTCTCCGGAACAGCTTCAGGAACAGCTGAAGCGTTATGACGACGCGGTCAAGAAATTCGTGGCAGACCACCCTGACAGCCCCGCCATTCCGTTCGTGATCACAGACCTCAGCGGAGATGACTTCAAGCAAGCCTACGACAATATGACTCCTGCTGCAAAGAAATCAATACTCATGCCGTTTGCAGAAGCATACAATAAGGACGTGGAGGAAATGCAGAGCCAGCGCGAAGAGGAAGAAGCGCGTAAGGCTGAAGTGGCTTCCGGTAAAATAGAAGCCCCGGGCTTCACCCTTCCAGACCTCGCCGGGAAGAAAGTTAGCCTCTCGGATTTCCGCGGCAAATGGGTTGTTCTCGACTTCTGGGGCAGCTGGTGCGGCTGGTGTGTCAAGGGCTTTCCGGCCCTCAAGGAGGCCTATAAGAAATACGGTGACAGCCTTGTGATCATAGGTATCGACTGCAACGAATCGGAGGCAGACTGGCGCGAAGGCGTAAAGAAGCACGAACTGCCGTGGATCAACGTCTACAACGGCAATGACCAGGCCCTCTACGAGGCATACCAGATAACAGGCTTCCCCACCAAGGCCATCATCAATCCGGAAGGAAAGCTTGTGGACCTCACCGTAGGAGAAGACCCGTCATTCTTTACACGCCTCGCCGACTTTATAAACTGACAATGACACTTTAAATATCAGTAATCTTAGAGAGGAGATCTTTGACAGAATATTCAGGGGAGTACACTTCGGTGTGCTCCTTTTTTAGTAACAGAGCATACTCCGTGTGCGCCATCGCGCCTCAAAAAGCAATC
>JAIEBK010000070.1 GCA_029070945.1 Muribaculaceae bacterium | reverse complement strand
CCCTTGGCTCCTTCCTTATAGGAAAGCGAACGGATCTCGACTTTCTTCGACACCATGAAGGCGCTATAGAAACCAAGACCGAAATGTCCGATTATGCTGTTGGCCGTGTCCTTATATTTCTGAAGGAATTCCTCTGCACCGGAGAATGCGATCTGATTGATATATTTATCCACATCCTCAGCATCCATACCGATACCACGGTCAGTCACCGTCAGAGTTCCTTTATCCTTATCGATATCCACACGCACATCGAGAGTGCCGAGCTCACCCTTAAAGTCGCCGAAAGACGCAAGGGTGCGTATCTTCTGTGTCGCATCCACCGCATTGCTCACAAGCTCGCGAAGGAATATCTCGTGATCGCTGTAAAGAAACTTTTTGATTACGGGGAAAATATTTTCAGTAGTTACCCCAATTTTTCCGTTAGCCATTTCTACTATATGTTTTGAGTTTTTCGTTTTATATTTTCTATACGGTCTATATCAATTACCGTGCCAAAAATAAAACAAACGATGAAAGGCACAGATTACCCGGTTAACATTATTTATAAAAAAAGCGGGCCGCACGACGGACCGCTTTAAAATATAGTAAGAGAATTTTAAATATAGTGAGAGAAATTAAACCAACTTCCATTTACGAAAGTCGAGTAAATCTTATTATTCCTCAGAAGCAGATTCTTCCTCAGAGGATTCAGCCTCTTCCTCGGTAAACTTAGTGTAACCTTCCGAAATCAGGAGGTTGTACCAGGTGAAAAGTTTCTTGATATCGGAGGGATATACCCGGTCACGATCGAAGTCTTCCACAGCCTTAGCGAATTCCTCACGTAGCATATCGTTGTCCATAGCCTTGACATCAATCTTCTTACCCTCTTCCACAGCATAGACTCTGTCAAGAATCTTATCAAGAGGAAGATCCTCACCTACCGTATACATGGCGATGTCTCCAAGACAAACGACACGGTCGCGGGCACCAAGAGGGAATCTCTTCTTACTTACAAGATCCTCCACAAGAAGAGTTCTTTTTCCCGGAGTGATTATCCTGAAAAGTCCCGGCTTGCCGGTAATTGAAAGTATTTCCTTAAGCATAATAATTTTTTATTTTGGGGAAAATTTATCTTTAATATTGAAGTTGTTTAAGAGGTGAAGGAATCCTTATCTCACCAATGTATATTCGACGGAATCCGAATGAAGTTTCGGATTTACTGCATGAACACCATTGACTGGTTCGATTCTGAGCGGAATCCTCTCTCCCATGTGAGCGGCGACATCATTATAGTCCACCACTACCCTGACGGCTTTCTTATCGTCGGAAAACTCGCTCATGGGGACATAATAGCTTACCCGTACGTTCGAGGGGAACAACAGAAGATTTTCATCGTGCGGCACATTCTCAGCAACCACAGTAACGATATCCTCCTTAGCAACAAGAGGCTCGACATTGACTTTTACCTGAACAGCAGAAGGAATCAGACGCACCCCCGGAATGCTTTTAAGCTCAGCCCTGAAACTTATCGGATCGGAAAGGTCAGACTCGATATATGACTTTGTCAAGACCCTCGTCATCGTATCGATGATCTCACGAGGTCCGTATGCAGTGACTCTCGTCGGATCAGAGGATGGCTGACCATATACTATATATCCGGCCTTCGAACTTGTCCTGACAGAGACAACTACAGGAACTGCCTTTCCGGGTCTGTCCGTATAAACGAGCCTCAGCGAGTCAATACTGCTCGACAATATCGTGGAGCTGGAACCGAACGTCTCCTTCAGGGCAGACATCAGGTCGGAATTGGAACATTTCAGCTGACCCTTTTCGGCAAGCTCACGGAAATTAAGGCTGACGGAAGGAGTCTTCATCCACATAGCCCGCATAAGGTTTGAACCCTTGTCCTTTACCTCCACATGAATAGTCTTCGGAACATCGGAGATAAACGTGACGCTATCGGGCTTATTGACTATGCGGACATTGACGGTGCAGCTGTCCTGAACGGAATCGTTGAGCGTAAGGATAAGCCAGAACATAGCGGAAATTCCGACAAACACAATATAGGTAAGCACACCACGGAATCTTGATGAATTCCGGATGTTTCTCCACCATACACCTATTGTATTGAGCCAGTTTCTCCGCATATGCCCTCAAGAGAAATACTCAGCAAACGGAATTACTGCTGAGTGTTGGGATTTTCAACTCCAGCCGGGAAAACAGAGCCCTTGTCTACCTTGATCTGCACACCGGGAGCGACCTCCACCATAACGGTAGCATCGGATATTTCCTTAAGCTTGCCGTGGATTCCGCCGGCAGTCACCACGCGGTCGCCGTTTTTCATGGCTTCGCGCGCCTTTCTGATCTCTTTCTGTTTTTTCTGCTGCGGACGGATCATGAAGAAATAGAAAATCACGATCATCGCCACGATCATAAGCATGCCGCTGAGGCCACCGCCTCCGCCTGCCGCCTGAAGAAGAATTGAATTCATTTCGTTTGTTATTTTTTTAAGTTATTTATTTTCTCAGTTTGCCGCTCTCCTTGAGGTTGGTAATGACACTTGCAAGCAGACCGTTGATGAAAGAACCGCTCTTACCCGACGAGTAGCATTTGGCGATCTCAATATACTCATTGAGCGATGCCTGGATCGGAATCTTCGGGAAATTAAATATCTCGGCAAGAGCAGTCTCCATTATCACGACATCCATATATGCCAGACGGTCGGAATCCCAATGCTGCTTATTAAGAGCCTCGTCAATATATTTGCGATATACGGAATGTTTCTTTACAGTAGCCTCGAAAAGCTCCTGTCCGAACTTAGCGTCCTCATCGTCCTTATACATCGGAAGGACAGGATCGCCGATACGGCTCTCAGGATCGGAGGCTTTCTCCTCAAATCTCCGGAATGACTTCAGGACAAACTCTCCCATTATATCGAGATCATCATTCCAGAACACAGACATGGTCTCGAGTGTCTCAAGGAATTCCGGATCGGAAAAGATAATGTTGCGCATGGCTTTCCTCCAGAACTCGCAGTCTTCACGAAGGTCGCTCACCGGATCCGCCATATAATCTTTATACAAGTCGGACTCCATTATCTTT
>JAIEBK010000007.1:20374-21794 GCA_029070945.1 Muribaculaceae bacterium | reverse complement strand
TAAGTTATGTCTCGGACAGTAGCCTCGGAGAGGCGAGTTGTGAGAACTGTATTAATTATGTTGTCCGGAAATCAGCTCATATCAAATTATTTTATTAACTTTGCAAAAATCTAACAAGAAAATTCATGAGTAAGGAAGCGTCCTACTGCCACTGTAAGGTAAAGCGGGTAACCGTACGATAAATGAAATAAAATAACTAACCCATATAAATCATGACAATGAATCTAAGGAAAACTTTGCTTGCTGCCGTGGCCTTATGCCTTGCAGCTGTTACGGCTAAGGCCGGTGACTACAGTAAGTATTATGAGGGTCTTCCCGTGAAGATCAATCAGGTGAAGGAATTCTCCGTTCCTTCCTACAGTGTGAAAATTACCGACTTCGGAGGTGTCAACGATGGCGTGACACTCAATACGAAAGCGTTTGAGAAGGCAATCGCGCATCTTTCGTCGAAAGGGGGCGGACACCTTATCGTGCCCGAGGGAATATGGTATACGGGTCCTATCGTGTTCGATCACAACATCGATCTGCATCTTGACCGTGGCGCACTTATCCTTTTCAGTGAGAACCTCGAAGACTATCCTGTGATAAAATCAGACTGGGAGGGATTGTCAACATACCGCGCCGTGTCTCCGCTCACAGCCCGGGGGAAAAAGAACATATCTATCACCGGAGAGGGCACCATCAACGGCAACGGACAGTGCTGGCGTCCCGTAAAGAAGATGAAGATGACAGACTCGCAGTGGAAAAACCTTATAAAGACAGGCGTGATCAACGGAAAGGGTGATGTATGGTTCCCTAACGAGAATGTTCTGAAAGTTTATGAAAACAAGGAAATTCAGGAAAAGGTGCATTCCGGAGATCCAAAGGTCCTGGAAGAGGCTCATGATTTTTTACGCCCTGTATTGGTATCGTTTATCGGCTGTGTCAACGTGCTTCTGCAGGGTGTGACCTTTGAGAACTCTCCGGCATGGAACGTGCATCCACTGCTTTGCGAGAATCTTATCGTCGATAATGTGAATATCCGTAATCCCTGGTATGCTCAGAACGGTGACGGTATCGACATCGAGTCATGCACTAACGTGCTTCTCGTCAACAGCAGTTTCGATGTCGGCGATGATGCTATCTGCATGAAGAGCGGTAAGGATAAGGATGGACGTGACCGTGGGGTCCCTTCATCAAATGTGCTTATTGACGGATGTACCGTATATCATGGTCACGGCGGTTTCGTGATAGGCAGTGAGATGTCGGGCGGATGTAAGGATATCGTGGCAAAGAACTGTGTGTTTATAGGCACGGATGTGGGTCTTCGTTTTAAGTCTACACGCGGCCGCGGCGGTGTGGTAGAGAACATATATGTCGACAATATTAAGATGACGGATATCCCGGGCGATGCTCTTATTTTTGACTTATATTACGGCAT
>JAIEBK010000007.1:0-20274 GCA_029070945.1 Muribaculaceae bacterium | reverse complement strand
GCGTCCTTGGTGTTGACTTTGGAGATGATTTTTTCTACGGTGCCATCGGGGGAGAGGAGGAAAGTGGTGCGGACTATGCCCATGTATTCGCGTCCGGCCATTTTCTTCTTCTGCCATACTCCTGCAAGCTGGCAAAGTGTGGTGTCTGTGTCAGCAACGAGTGGGAATTTCAATCCGAATTTGTCGGTAAACTTCACGTGGCTTGCAGCAGAGTCCTTGCTTACGCCGATCACCTGATAGCCCTTGGCGGCGAGTTCGTCGAGCCCGTCGTTGAGGCTGCATGCTTCCGCCGAGCATCCGGGGGTATTGTCTTTCGGATAAAAATAAAGTACGAATTTCTTACCGGGATAGTCACTGAGTCTTACTTCTTTCCCCTGTGCGTCTGTGCCGAGCAGGTCAGGGAATTTATCTCCTATTTCCATAGTCTTTTAGTGTTTAAGAGGTTTAGATTTTAGACATGTGTGATCATGTTATATTATGTTCTGTCATGATCAAGTAGTCTTATCAATAATAACAATCTCAACATCTGATTTGTCAGCAATGGGTAAAGATTCTTTCCAATCTGTGATTTCCTTAGATAGAATGTTGCAGATATCTTCTTTCCCTGCAAGTGTGTCGATGCCTCGCCAGACTGAAAGCAATGAGAAAATTTCATTTCTGATGGCTCTTTCATCCTCAATATCTACGCGGTGAAAACGGATACCGTGTTCGTAGGCAATTCGTTTGCCGGAAACTTCGTCTGAATCAAATACGGCTACCCGGCAGCCCTGCTTACGGTATTCAAGTGCCTTTTCGAGACCTATCCCATGGCATCCGCCGGCTATCAGTATGCGACGTCCTTTAGGCTTAATACCGGGGATGGCTCTTTTTACCGCCAGCTTTCCGCTCCGCAGTTCCTCCATCCTTCTTTCAAGATAATTATCAGCCATTACATTTGAATTGTATATAAAGTCATAACGCAGATCAAGCATTGTGAATTATGCATTATGAATTATTATTACGGTAGTGCGGATGATGGCTGAGCAGTTCCTGACGGAGGCGGGAACGGTCGAGGTGGACGTAGATTTCGGTAGTTTCCAATGACTCGTGTCCGAGGAGTTCCTGTATGACACGCAGGGAAGCCCCTCCTTCGAGCAGGTGGGTGGCGAAGGAGTGCCGGAGCGTATGTGGCGATACTGTCTTAAGAATGCCTGCGGCGGCGGCAAGATCCCGTATGATGTAGAATACCATCACTCGCGACATTCTGCCTCCTCTACGGTTGAGAAATATGATGTCCTGCGAATCACTTTTTATGTTGAGTCTGTTTCTTTGAGGAAGATATTGCTTTATAAGATCCATCGATACAGGTGATACCGGAACGATTCTCTGTTTATTGCCCTTTCCTTCCACGATCAGGCAGCCATCGTCGAAACTCAGACGTGAGAGACGGGCATCGATGAGTTCCGACACTCGCAGTCCGCTGCCGTATAGGGTCTCTATTATAGCATGGTTGCGCAGTGATTCCTCCTTGTCATCGGGAATCTGCTCTATCATCATGTCTATCTCGGTGGTACTGAGCACCTCGGGCAGATGCCGCCCCAGCCTCGGCGACTCAAGCAAATCTGTTGGATTGGTTTCTATCACTCCTGTGAGTTTCAGAAACTTGAAATAGCTTCGTATGCCTGAAAGGATACGTGCCTGACTGCGTGGACCTATTCCGAGGTCACGTAGTGTGCATATGAAGCCGTGCAGGTCTTTTTCAGTCGTCTCTGTCGGATTGATGCCTATATCTTCAAGATATTCCATCAGGTGGCATACGTCAGAGACATATGCCTCGCATGTGTTGCCTGACATTCCGCGCTCAAGCGAGAGATAGGCTTCAAAGTCCTGAAGGGAAGTCATGGCGTTACATCTCATATTTTACTTTCTGCATTCCCGGGCGTCTGAGGAGGATATGGAAGCCTTTCGATTCGAATTCCAAAGTCACTCTTTCTGATATTTCTTCAGAGTTACCGAAAACCAGCATCCCGCATTCCTCCTGTACATCCATCTTTTTCCAGCATTCCGATACGTCGTGCCTATTGAAGATAATGATGAAGTCTGTGTCTTTATGACACTCTTTACGTGTGTCTACACGCATCTTAGGCATGATCATCTTTATTGCTGTGACTATACGTTTGTCGGCATCGGGCATCCATACGTGGCGGGGACGGAGCAGATTAAGCATACGTATGATCAGGCGTGCTCGTCGCTGTCCCCGACGATCTTCGTGATACTCGAAGTCGAGGTATGCATCACAGTAGAATCCATATCTTGAGTCAGGGTTAATGCACTCCTTCACAATACGGAACGCTAAAGGGGAATGAACGCCATACCCTTTGGCGTGGCGCCATTTCCTGATCCAATTCAAGATGCCTTTGTTTAATGCATAATTAGCTACGCTCAAGCTAAAGCAAGTCATAATGCACAATGTATAATTGGCTACGCATTCGTTTCGACTTCACGTGGACGCACAAGGCGTGCGTCCCTACCTCTCATTGTTAGTGTTAGCTCTTAAAAGTCCATAGATCCATTTGCCGATGGCGCCTAAGGCGAGTAGGTAGATGAGGATTACGGACGCTATTGAGACTGCATTGGCTTTCTTCACAGGTTCCGGATCGAATGTCATGACGATTTCCGAATCTCCGGCCGGCAGTCTGATTGCACGGAGCACATAGTCAGCCTGACCGATAGGAGTCTCCTTGCCGTTGACTTCCGCCTTCCAGCCCCATGGGAAATATACCTCGGAGAAGAGTGCCACAGCACCCTTTTCTGTGTGGGCCTTATAGGTGAGTTTGTTGGGTGCATACGAGGTTTCGTAGATGGTGTCGCCTGCCGCGATCGGTAGGGGTGTGCCTATGACATCAGCGAATTTTTTATCCGCTACAGCAGTGTTGCGGTTGGTAAGGTTGGAAAGCGCGTCCATCTCTTCCTTAGCTGTGCCTACATAGGTCAGTGTGTCTACAAGCCATGCATTGCCGAAGGCATCCGGATTCTCGCTGTAGCCTCCGTCGGAAAGGAAGTATTTGGCGTTGAGCATATTCAGCACAAAGGGATTCCCTTTCGAGATCTGATGCTCGATGAGATCATTATATCGGGTAAGTTTGGCAGCGTGATATCCCCCTATCGTCTTGTGGAAATAACTGCTTCGGGCCGATGAGAAGCCCGGTATGTCCATTACCCTGTAGTTGCTCTTGTCCTGCATGATAGCGAGATCCGCTTCTGTAGGAACAAATGCCGCTTCGTCATTCTCTGCTGTGAGGAAGTTATCGGAATCCACATAGCGTTTGTCTACTGTATAGAGATCAATCAGTACGAGTGCCGCAAGGCAGGATGCCCAGACCGAGGCATTCTTGATAATTTTCTTTTCCCATAAAAGAAGCAGGACGCATCCTAATACTATGAAGATAAGCGAACGCATCGAATCTGTGGAGACAAGTCCAAGCCGTCCGGTCTCTATTCCCTTCATGACGTTGGAATATGCAGGATTAGTGAAAGCGCCGGCTTCCTTAAGATATCCGAGCTCAGATGATGCGTAGGGTTCTCCGAAGATCGAGGGTGATATCCAGCCGAGCAGACAGACTAAGGCACCGCCTCCCATAATGCATATCACGGTCCATTTATTCTTAGCGAAGAAATTCTCTGTACGGATGATCTGTCTTACACATAATGCGGCAAGAAGCGGGATGCAGAACTCGGCCACTACAAGGATCGAGCTTACAGTACGGAACTTATTATATCCGGGGAAATTGTCGATCATGAAGTCGGTGAGGCCATTGAAGTTATGTCCCCAGCTTAGCATAATCGTGAATATGGTGGAGGCGAAAAGAGCCCACTTGATTGGGGTTTCCCATTTTCCTTCCACCACGAACATCGCAAGAATGGCGAGCAAAAGCACGAAGGCTCCCACATATACAGGCCCGTTGGTCATAGGTTGGTCACCAAAATACTGCGGGAACTGGCCCACGAACTGCATCTCCTCCGGACTCAGGTAGCGGTTGGCTCCAAGATCCGTTTCTGCTACGGATAGCATGCGGTTCTGTCCTGCTGTCGGCTTGAGAGTTGCACCCCCTTTGACGTTTGGAATCAGTAAGCTCCAGGTCTCGTCGATGCCGTAGCTCCATGCGGTGATTGCTGCTTTATCCATGCCTGCAGCTGCCGGAGCGTTGGGCTCGGTGATGTCAGTGGCGCGTCCGCGCACTGTCTCCTTGCTGTACTCCAGTGAGCTGTAAAGGCTCGGCGAATTAGCGGCAACACCAATTAAGCCGCAGACGATCAGGATGCAGGTGGCGATACACCATTTGCCGACACTCTTATCCTTGATGGCTATCCATAGCCATGCGATGGCGATGGCGAGCATCACGAATAGGAAGTAATATGTCATCTGCGGATGGTTGCTCATCAGCTGCATGGCTGAGAAGAGCGCGGTCAGGGCTCCTCCCGCCAGCCACTTGCCCCTGTAGGCCAGTATGACGCCGCCGATCGTAGGCGGTATGTAGCATAGCGTCAGGAATTTCCATATGTGGCCTGCCCCGATGATAATGATGAAGTAGGAAGAGAATCCCCAGGCAAGCGAGGCGAAGAGTGCCACACTCCAGCGCATCTTCATACATAGGCACATTATGAAGAACCCCAGCATCATTCCGAAGAGTAGGTTTGCCGGAGAGGGGAGCCCGAGAAAGTAGATGCTCTGTATCCAGCTCAGAAGATCGTTGGCCGGATAAGACGGAGATATCTGGAATGTCGGCATTCCTCCGAAGAGCGAATTAGTCCAGCGAGTGCTCTCCCCGGTCTCGGCCTTGAATGTCTGCTGCTCATGACCGTTGGCGATACCCTGCTGTATGTCGTGCTGCTGAAGCACCCTTCCCTCCATAGCGTCAGGGAAGAAAAACATAAAGGCGACCACTGCTAAAAGCAGAGCCGCCACTATAGTATATAGGGTTGTTTTCTTATTTTGCATCGTCTGTATCGAGTTTGATCTGACGGTTCATTGACTGCTCGAGAGAGATCAGCGTCTCGGTCTCGGTGACACCCTTTATATGCTGGATGCGGTCGTTAAGCAGCTCCATAAGGTGCTGGTTGTCGCGGGCGAACACTTTCATGAGCATGGAATACGGGCCTGTGGTGAAGTGGCATTCCACTACCTCGGGGATGTTCTCGAGATCGGCTACCACTCCGCGGTACATTGATCCCTTTTCAAGCTTCACGCCTACATAAGTGCAGGTGTTGTAGCCGAGTTTCTTAGGGTCTACGTCATAGCCGGAACCTGTGATTACGCCCATCTCGATAAGGCGCTGTATTCTCTGGTGGATTGCCGCGCGTGACACGCCGCATACGATCGCTACGTCTTTTGAAGGCGTGCGTGCGTTGTTCATGATGATGTTCAGGATCTTTCTGTCAAGATTATCGACCTTTTCCATGATTGTAGTTGTCTTGTTTTTAGATTCGGTTCAGATTGTAGGATCTCGCATTTTTCAGCACTGTTTCATCCTTCGGATGCTGAATATGCGACTTTTCTTTGCAAAGTTAATATAAAAATTGCAAATAAACAATACTCCAATCAAAATTTTTGTAGCAAAACGATAATTTTGACTCTCGGTTCCTGAGTCTCGTGTCTTGATAATACGGACTGTCCGCATCAGATTCTTGATTTGGCGAAAGATCCGGCCACCCATGCGCAGATAGCTGTGATCAGTGCTATCGGAATGATAGTTATGAAAAGATCTGTGATCTCGAGCCTCACCGGGTAAGCCATCGGTATACCTTCCATTCCGCTATTGGCAATTGTGATGAATCCGAACTGTTCCTGAAGCAGGCACAGCAGTGCTCCCGATACGAGACCGATAACGGCGCCTATCAGCGAGACAAGCACGCTCTCCCAGCGGAAGACGCTTGCTATCCCTTTGCGGTTCATGCCAATGGCTGACATCGTCTGCATTGAATCCTGCTTTTCAAGCACGAGCATCGACAGTGTGCTTACTATATTGAACGATGCTATCACAAGTATGAAGAAAAGCAGCAGGAAGGTCATCCATTTTTCTATCTGGACCATCCGGAAGTTCACTTCCTGGAGCATCAGTCGGTTTTTTACCGTATATTCCGGGCCGATCATTGCCGATATGTCGTCAAGCAACCTGTCTTGATCGGTCCCGGGTGCGCACTTTATTTCTATTGCCGTGGCCTCCAGATCGTAAAGCAGAAGATCCCTTACAAAGGATATGTCTGTGAAAATACTGTTCTCGTCATAGGTGTCCTGCATTGACTGGAACACGTCTGCCACGTATACGGAGTCCATTACGAATGCTGCCGCCGGATTGGCCGGATTGAACCGCCCTGTCCTTTTCGGAGCGAATACCATAAGTGGCTGGCTGTAGTCGAACATTGAGAGTTTATAGGCCAGTCCGATCGAAAGAAGCGCCGGATTGGAGGTCCCGGCTTTCTGTAAGGTGGATCCTCCCGCCATCAGTAGTGAATCTATGGCTGTGACCTTAGAGTATTCATCCGGCACAACCCCCTTTAGTGTGATTGGAGTCTCGCGCCCGTCGTAAAATGCCAGTGCGTTGTCGGTCAGGGTAGGAGTAGCTACATCTACTCCTTTTATTTTTCTTATCTCGGCAGCCAGTGAGTCGCCGTTTTCCATTGTCTTCCCCACTTTCGGACTGACCATAAGATCCGGGGACAGGGTATCCATTCTTTCGGTCAGTACCGACTGAAAACCATTGAATACCGATAGCACACATACCACGGCGGCAGTGGCCACGGCGACCCCTGCCACCGAGACGATTGCGATGGCGTTTACGGCGCTATGCGATTTCTTTCCTAAAAGATACCGCAGCGCTATGACAAACGGGATTGACTTCATTTGAGCCGTCAGTCTTCAGTTATGAGTCTTCAGTTAGACACATAATTATCTCCAACCCCTTAATCCTTAACTCTTAACCCTTCTTCACCTCATCCGGATCGACATAATCGTCTGCCGTGCCCTTGATCGGGTCGCTTGCCAGAAGTCTGTCGATATTTTCCGCATAGTCGAGAGAGTCATCAAGATAGAACGCAAGGTCAGGACACTTCCGAAGCACCTGTTTTACAGCCTGCGCGAGCTCATACCTTACGGTCTTGCTCTGCTTCTTGATGTTTTCGAGAATTTCTCCGCTCTTTTCAGGGGGGAAGATGCTCAGATATGCCTTGGCTACTGAAAGGTCGGGCGATACGCGCACGGCGCTTACCGATACAAGTACGTTGCCCATGGCTGCTGTCTGGCGACGGAAAATCTCACTCAGCTCCTTCTGTATAAGTCTTGATATTTTAGCTTGTCTTTTCGATTCCATAGTTATTTCCTGTTAAATTCATAATGCATAAATCAACATTGTTGGAAGCTAATTTTATAATTAAAACTGCTACATACATAATAACGTAACATACACCTGTTCGGTTTTGTCCGTTGTGATATGTTTGGTAGGAACGCACGGCTCGTGCGTGCGCATTGGGTGTTATGGTCCGCCGTTGCTTGAGCGAGGTTGATAAGGAATTTTACATATTAAGACAAGCATTTCCGCAGGAGGGTGATCCCATCCCGGAACGGCAGGATGACAGTCTCGAATCCGGGTAATGCTGCCGCCAGTTCGTTGAATTTCTTCACTCCCTTTGTCTGCGGATCCTTGTCGTATGCCGGGTCGCACACATGTCCTGACCAAAGGGTATTGTCGGCTATTATAAGGCCGCCGGGACGTAACATTCTGGCCCCTTCGGCAAGATATTCCGGATATTGTCTTTTGTCGGCGTCAATAAACATCATGTCTACAGAACTGTCGGCAAACTCACGGCATATGTCGATGGCCGGACCGATCCGTAGCTCGATCTTATCTCCGTGTTCCGACGAGTCGAGTTGTTTTCTTATGAAATCTTCTAATTCATCGTCAACCTCTATAGTGACGAGCCGGCCGTGTTCCGGCAGCCCTTCCGCTATGCATAGTGCTGAATATCCTGTGAAAGTGCCGAGTTCCACGGCAAGTCCGGGAGCACATAGCTGAGTGAGCATCTTTAGGAGCCGTCCCTGCAGGTGCCCCGACACCATACGCCCGTTGACCAGACGTAGGTTTGAATCTCTGGTGAGGCGCTGAAGATGCTGAGGCTCAGGGGAACAGTGGGAATCGACGTAGGCGTCGAGTGGTGATTCTATCTCGTATTTCATGAGTGCCTCAGCAATGACCGTATGGCCAGAAGATATCCGTCAAGACCCAATCCGCAGATGGTCCCTTTTGCAGCTCCGGCTACTACGTCTTTATGTCGGAATTCTTCACGGGCGTGGATGTTTGATATGTGTACTACGATCACCGGCACCGGCGACATCTCCACAGCATCATGAATGGCGTAGGAATAATGGGCGTATGCTCCCGGATTGATCACAATTCCTTGGCATACCGGGTCGAAGGCCAGTTCCTGCAGCCGGCTCACGATCTCTCCTTCGCTGTTCGATTGGAAATATTCCAGGGCGCCCTGTCCTTCAGTCAGCTCGAGCACCAGATCTTCGGCCTCCGGCAGGAAATCCTCGAAGGTCTGGCTGCCGTACACCGCCGGATTCCTCTTGCCGAGCATATTCAGGTTCGGTCCGTTGATTATAGCAATCATGTTTTTAATTGAGAATTAAGAATTGAGAATTAAATTAAGAATTTTTGGAAGAAAGATTATCAGGCCGGAGACCGCAGATGCTATGGCCATCATGAGGACTCCTGCCGCTCCTACATCCTTTGCCTTCTTGATGAGCGGATGGAATTCAGGACTTACAAGGTCTGCGATCGCTTCGACGGCCGAATTCATGGCTTCCGCCATCAGAACACCGCCGCAACAAAGGGCCACGATACACCACTCCGTAGCCGACAGGTCAAGCGCAAAACCAACCACGATGACACATGTCATCGCAAACATATGGATGCGTGAGTTATGCTCGTCACGCAGGAGTAACTTTATTCCACTAAAGGCATATCCGAACGATCTTGCTCTCTTCCTGAATGAAAACTTCTCCTTCTTCATGGCACAAAGTTAATCATAATTCCCCAATTATCCAATCTTTTCCCCTGTCGAACTTACAATATACAATGCAAAACGTGCCATGCACAACCTCCACTCTGGTTAAAAATAATTAAGAATAGGTCTTTTTGTCGTTTTCTATTTGCGGGAATGCTAATTTTTGATTAATTTTGTCGCAAAATTAAGGAGAAGATTGTTATCATTATGACCACCTGTGTCATGATGGTCGAAAAAAGAAATATAATAAACCCAAAAATATTAACTTGACAATATGGCAGAGTTAGATTTGACCCGCTACGGGATCAAGGGTGTGAAGAAAATCATCCACAACCCTTCCTACGATCAGCTTTTCATTGAAGAAACCAAGCCCGGCCTCGAAGGTTACGAAAAAGGTATCCCTACCAGCCTTGGCGCTATCGACGTTATGACCGGCGTCTATACCGGCCGCAGCCCCAAAGACAAATATCTCGTTAAGGACGCCACTACAGAAAATACTGTATGGTGGAACACTCCCGAGTATCCTAATGACAACAAGCCCATCTCTACTGAGGTATGGGATCAGCTCAAGAAGATCGCTATCGACGAGCTCTCCGACAAGGAACTTTTCGTTGTTGACCTTTTCTGCGGCGCCAACGCGGCTACTCGTCTCAAGGTTCGCTTCATCGTGGAGGTGGCATGGCAGGCTCACTTCGTGACCAACATGTTTATCCGTCCTACTGAAGAGGAACTCAAGGACTTCGAGCCTGACTTCGTAGTTTACAACGCCTCCAAGGCTAAGGTAGAGAACTACAAGGAACTCGGCATCAACTCAGAGACCTGTGTTGCTTTCAATATCACCGACAAAGAGCAGGTGATCATCAATACATGGTATGGCGGTGAGATGAAGAAAGGTATGTTCTCTATGATGAACTACTTCAACCCCCTCCGCGGCATCGCTTCAATGCACTGCTCCGCCAACACCAATATGGAGGAGACCAGCACCGCTATCTTCTTCGGTCTCTCCGGCACTGGCAAGACAACACTTTCCACTGATCCGAAGCGTAAACTCATCGGCGACGACGAGCACGGCTGGGACGACGAAGGTGTATTCAACTACGAAGGTGGCTGCTACGCAAAGGTGATCAACCTCGACAAGGAAAGCGAGCCCGACATTTACAACGCAATCAAGCGTGACGCTCTTCTTGAAAACGTAACCGTAGTGAACGGTGAGTGCGACTTCGCAGACAAGAGCGTGACAGAGAACACCCGCGTTTCTTATCCTATCTATCACATCAAGAACATCGTTCGCCCCGTTTCCAAGGGCCCTGCTGCAGATCAGGTAATCTTCCTTTCAGCAGACGCATTCGGTGTTCTTCCTCCCGTGTCTATCCTCAACGACGAGCAGTGCAAGTACTACTTCCTCAGCGGCTTTACCGCTAAGCTTGCAGGTACAGAGCGTGGTATCACAGAGCCGACTCCGACATTCTCGGCTTGCTTCGGCGCTGCGTTCCTTAGCCTCCACCCCACAAAATATGGTGAAGAGCTTGTTAAGCGCATGAATAAGAGCGGTGCGAAGGCTTATCTCGTCAACACCGGCTGGAACGGCACAGGCAAGCGTATCTCCATTAAGGATACACGTGGCATCATCGACGCTATCCTCAACGGCGACATCCTCAAGGCTCCTACAAAGACCATTCCTTACTTCGATTTCGTAGTTCCTACCGAACTCCCCGGAGTAGATCCTAAGATCCTCGATCCGCGCGACACTTACGCTGATCCTGCTGAATGGAACAAGAAGGCAGAAGACCTTGCAGCACGCTTCATCAAGAACTTCAGCAAGTTCACTACCAACGATGAAGGCAAGGCTCTCGTTGCTGCCGGTCCGAAGCTTTGATCATAATACGAGCATAGAAATTAATAAATATGAATCCCCGCCCGCTCGCGGACGGGGATTTTTATATTTTCTTTAAAGACTTTAAAGTCTTTAAGGATATCAGACCTGACATTTTATGAAAACTATACTGAATGCAAGCCTTATAAGTCTTATATGCCTTATAGGACTTATGAAATTTGCGACCCCCGCTGTCAAAGCCGAGAACTACCCCTATCGCTCCGACGTCCTCTGGGTTACGGTTCCGGATCATCCCGACTGGCTATATAAGACAGGGGAGAACCCGGTGATAGATGTCCAGCTATATAAATATGGTGTGCCCGTCGATGGCGTAAAACTCTCTTATGAGATCGGAGGCGACATGATGCCGGCCGACTCGAATGGAGAGACCACACTGAAAAACGGACGGGCATCGATTAAAACCGGCACTATGAAGACTCCGGGTTTTCGTGACCTCCGTCTTTCCGCCGAGGTGGATGGCACCGTTTATAAGCACCATATCAAGGTTGGGTTCTCTCCCGAGAAGATAGAACCCTATACCAGGATGCCTAAGGACTTCGACGAGTTCTGGAATAAGAATCTCGAGGAACTCTCGAAAGTGCCCCTCGACTTCAGGATGACACCCTCTCCCAAATATACCACCGACAAGATGGACTGCTGGCTTGTAAACCTTACCGTGTCTAAACAGGGACAGTCTATCTACGGCTACCTGTTCATTCCTAAAGATGCGAAGCCGGGTTCCTGTCCGATTGTGCTATGTCCTCCCGGTGCCGGAATCAAGACCATCAAGGAGCCTCTGCGCCATCGCTACTATGGCGAAAACGGATGCATCCGCTTTGAGATGGAGATCCACGGCCTCAACCCCGAGATGACCGATGAGGCATTTAAGGAAATAAGCAAGGCTTTCAGCGGGCGGGAGAACGGATATCTCCAGAACGGTCTTGACAATAAAGACAATTATTATATGAAGCGTGTCTATCTCGCCTGCGTCCGCGCCATCGACTTTCTAACTACGCTTCCTGAGTGGGACGGCCGAAACGTCGTGCTTCAGGGCGGAAGCCAGGGTGGTGCTCTCGCTATCGTGACCGCCGGACTCGACGGACGCGTCACGGCATGTGTCGCTAATCATCCGGCACTCAGCGACATGGCGGGATATAAGGCCGGAAGGGCAGGGGGCTATCCTCATTTCTTCCGTGTTGAGGGTATGGATACTCCCGCGAAACTTAACACCATGGCTTACTACGACGTTGTCAACTTCGCACGTCGCCTGAAATGTCCTGTCTATATGACGTGGGGATATAACGATGACACCTGTCCTCCCACTACCAGCTATGCCGTCTACAATGTCATACCGTCGCCGAAGGAGGCCCTCATAACTCCTGTCAACGAGCACTGGACTTCCGAAGCCACAGAACGCGGCCACCTTGACTGGATCCTTAGGCATCTAATTGAGAATTGAGAATTGGGAACCCCTTCACAGGTCGGAGGGCGGTCTTCGTGTCGAAACCTCGGGCTTCAGCCGGGGGCATGGCAAAGACTCAATAGCCTCGGAGAGGCGCTTCGTGATGCCTTCAGCCCACAATTCTCAATTCTCAATTCTCAATTATTATTATTTTTTTGCTAATTAGCAGAAAAAGTTGTATCTTTGCAGGTTGAAAAGCGTAGGCAGATGGCCCCAAAAGGGTCGTCATGCCTATGCCGTCAGTGTATTTTAGTGATAATTAATAAAATAACAATAAAACTCAGAACAACAAAATGCAGAACAAAGGCTTTATCAGCACGATTGCTGTGCTGCTTGTCCTGATTTGCGGATTCTACATCTCTTTTTCGTTTGTGACTTCACACTACGAGAAACTTGCCAATGAATACGCAACCAAGGCAGCCGGCACTTCAGACGTGACAAATGATGTCTACAAACAGAGTCTGAAGCAGTACAACGACTCAATCGACAAAGAGAAGGTTTATCTCGGCTACACTTACAATCAGGTGCGCCAGATGGAGATCGGTCTCGGTCTTGACCTTAAGGGAGGTATGAACGTGGTCCTCGAGATCTCTGTTCCCGATATCCTCCGTCAGTTCGCCGCCGGCGACCAGCAGCTCAAGGAGATCAATGCCGCCATCGACAAGGCTAAGGCCGCCGGTGCAAAGACCTCGGATAAGGACTTCATCAATAAGTTCGCTTCATATTTCCAGCCCGGTACCATGGCATCCCTATTCACCCGCGAGGGCGAGTTTCTGGGTAAGATCAAGAGCGGATCTTCCAACAGTGAGGTGACTTCCGCACTCAACAGTCAGGTAGACAGCCAGGTTGATGCTGCATTCAATATCTTCCGCACTCGTATCGACCAGTTCGGCGTTGTCGCTCCCAACATCCAGAAGCTTCAGGACAAGAAGGGCCAGATCCTTCTTGAACTCCCGGGCGTGAAGGAGCCGGAGCGTGTCACCGAACTTCTCAAGTCGAGCGCTAACCTTGAGTTCTTCGAGGTATACAACTACAACGAGATCGCATCAGACCTCAACAACTTCGCGATGGCTTACGCCGCACAGGATACCGTCAACCATCTCAACCTCATCCAGCTTCTGGGTGGCGCACAGCGCTCCGGCAGTCCGGTGATCGGTTTCGTGGCTCCCGCCAACCGCATTCTCGTTGACTCTATCCTCAACTCCGACCTTGCTAAGCAGAAACTTCCCAGCGATTTCCATGCTGTATGGGAGGTGAAGCCTGTTGAGGTGCCTGTAGCTGACGCTCAGGGCAACCCCGTCACCAAAGGCAACGGCGAGTACAAGACAACTCCCTACTGGCAGCTTATCGCCCTCAAGGGCGAGCCTGCACTTCAGGGCGACGCCGTGACAAGCGCTTCATCTGAATATGACAACATGCGCGGTAATACTGTCAACATGCGCATGAACGACCGTGGTGCACGCGAATGGGCTACCATCACCCGCAGCAACATCGGTCGCCCCATTGCTATCGTCCTTGATGAGCATGTATATTCTTTCCCCAACGTAAACAACGAGATCACCGGCGGAAACTCTGAGATCACCGGCAACTTCACTCCCGAAGAGGCCAACGACCTTGCCAACGTGCTTAAGTCCGGTAAGATGTCTGCAAAGGTAGACGTTGTCTCCAACAACGTTATCGGCCCGAGCCTCGGTGCTGAGGCCATCCAGCAGGGCTTCATCTCATTCATTGTGGCTCTCGTGCTCCTTATGATCTTCATGATAGCTATCTACGGCGTCATCCCGGGTCTGGTAGCCAACGTAGGCCTCATGCTCAACCTCTACTTCACCCTCGGTATCCTCGCGTCGCTTCAGGCTGTGCTGACGCTTTCTGGTATCGCCGGTATCGTGCTCGCTCTCGGTATGGCAGTCGATGCCAACGTGCTTATCTTCGAGCGTACCAAGGAAGAGCTCAAGAGTGGCAAGAAGCTCCGTCAGGCTATTTCCGAAGGTTATAGCAATGCCTTCTCCGCTATCTTCGACTCTAACCTTACCTCTGTCATCACCGGCGTAATCCTTCTCATCTTCGGTTCAGGCCCGATCAAGGGTTTTGCTACTACCCTTATCATCGGTCTTGTCTGCTCGTTCTTCACAGCAGTCTTCCTGACCCGTATCGCCTTCGACATCATCACTGCCAACGGTCGTTGCGCAAACATGACGTTCGACACCAGCCTCAGCCGTAACCTCTTCACCAACACGAAGATCAACTTCCTTGGCAAGACCAAGGCAGCTATGCTCGTATGGGGTCTGCTTATCCTTATCTCTGTTGTTTCTCTCGTAGTTCGCGGCATGAATCAGGGTATCGACTTCTCCGGTGGTCGCAACTATGTGGTTCAGTTTGAGAAAGACGTCGTTCCATCCGACATCCAGGAGCGTCTTCTGACTCAGCTTCAGGAGGCTGCCAACGACAAGACCGTCAGCGTAGGCGTCATCTCGATCGACGACGACACCAAGGTGCGTATTTCCACCAGCTATAAGATCGATGACGAGAGCGAGGGCGTGGAGAATGAGATCACCGATCTTCTCTATAAGGGTCTCCAGCCGGAACTTACCAACGCTCAGGGTCAGGTGATGGATAAGAATGCTTTCTCAGTGAGCGACGAAAGTCACGGTATCATCTCGATCCAGAAGGTAGGTCCTTCAGTGGCTGACGATATGAAGCGCGACGCTTACTGGGCTGTCGGCATTGCGGTGCTCTGTATGTTCCTCTACATTCTTCTCCGCTTCCGCAACATCGCCTTCTCTGTAGGTGCTGTATGCGCCGTTGCGCTCACCGCATTCCTCATCGTAGGATTCTACTCCCTCTGCTGGGGCTTCCTCCCGTTCTCTATGGAGATCGATCAGGCCTTTATTGCCGCCGTGCTGACCATCATCGGTTATCAGATCAACGATACCGTGGTGGTATTCGACCGAATTCGCGAGATGATGAAGGTATATCCGAAGGAAGATCGCTACGAGACCTTCAACAAGTCGCTCAACACTACTCTTACCCGTACGATCATGACATCGTTCTCCACCCTTCTGGTGCTTCTCTGCATCTTCTTCCTCGGTGGCGACACGATCCGCTCGTTTACATTCGCTATGATCTACGGTGTGGTTGTAGGTACATTCTGCTCGCTCTTCTGTGCCGCTCCTGTGGCTTACGCCATCCTGAAGCGTTCCATTGCTAAGAAGAATGCAGTTGAGTCAGCAGCCGGTCCAGCCCTTCAGGGCAACCGTCGCTTCAAGTAAACCGATCAGAACATTAATCCATATAAAGGAGCTTTCCAGGTTAGGAAGGCTCCTTTAATTTTTTTTGAAAAAACAAGGAAGTTTGGAAAAAAAAGATTAATTTTGCATCTTGAATACCCGCGCGCCGTCGGCGTTCGGCGTTTTATCGTCAACTACAATAACAAAATTAAACTTATACCGCCCCGTAATGGACAAGAACACAGTCTATGGCCTGATACTGATGGCCCTCGTTTTCTTCGGATTCATGTATTTTACATCGCCGGATCCCGCTACTGTGGAGGAACAGGCCCAGACAGAGCAGACAGTCGCTGACAATAAACCTACCGCTGCCACGCTCTTCACCGAGACAGAACGCGAATGGCTCGCAAAGAACATACTTTCCAACGGTACTCCCGTGGCCACTGAAGACGGAAAGAGCGCCGTCGAAATCAATTCAAACGGCGTTCGGCTCGCCCTCGCCGGAGACTCCATCTACGGAACTGTAACTGTCAACGGAAAGGCGTTTCAATGGAAAGACATCGAAGCCAACAATCTGACAGCCATGACTGCTGCTGAGCATACTGCAGCAGTCGACAAGGTACGTGCCCTTTCTAACTCAATCGGACGCTACGGACGCTTCGCCTCTTTCCTTACCGGTGATGATAAGACCATCACTCTCGAGAATGAGGTGATTAAACTCGATCTTTCCTCGAAAGGCGGTGTCGTAAGCCGTGCGGAACTTAAGAAGTACGACACTGAATATGATCCTGACGAGACAAAGAAGGTTAAAAAGAAAGTAGTTATGTTCGACGCTGAGTCAAACCAGATGAGCTTCACGCTTCCGCTTCCGCAGGAAATCGAGACTGCCGACCTGTACTTCACTCCGAAGGAGGTCACCGACTCCACCGTCCTCATGACACTCGATCTTTCAGCCGATGCTTACTGGGGAATCAGGTATACACTTCCCAAGGGAAGCTATATGGTGAAGATGGATGTAGTGCAGAAAAACATGGCTCCCATCGTGCAGAGTAACGTCCGCAAACTTGGCGTCAACTGGCATCAGGACATACACCGCCAGGAGAAGGGCCGAATGTTTGAGGAGCGTAATTCGAGACTCGCCTATAAGTTCCTCGGCGGATCTGTAGAAGAGATGTCTGAAAGTTCCAATAAGAGCAAAGAGCGTCAGCAGAAGCTGAAGTGGATCGCCTTCAAGAATCAGTTTTTCTCATCCGTTCTCATTGCTGACAAGAATTTCAATTCGGCTGACTTCAACAGCGAGGTGCTGAAGGGTAGCGTGTTCCTGAAGTCGCTTACCGCAGACGCCGAGGTAAATGACTATGACTGGAGTGCTGAGAATCCAGTAGGGTTCAACTACTATATCGGCCCCAACCTCTATCCGCTCCTCAATAAGATCGACAAGCATACATATGAGGATGAGAACCTCAAGCTCACCAAGCTTATCCCACTCGGATGGCCTATCTTCCGCTGGATCAATACCCTTATCGTAATCCCCGTCTTCAACTTCCTCGGAAGCTTCGGTTGGAACTACGGTATCGTGATCCTCGTGCTCACTATCCTTTTAAAGCTTGTGCTCTTCCCCCTTACATATAAGAGCTACGTAAGTCAGGCCAAGATGCGTATTCTTGCCCCGGATATTAAGGAGATCAATGAGAAGTATCCCGGCAACGATAACGCCATGATACGAAATCAGAAGACGATGGCGCTCTACAGCAAGGCCGGAGCGAGTCCGATGTCAGGCTGTCTCCCCATGCTGCTGCAGATGCCTATTCTCTTCGCGATGTTCACTTTCTTCCCCAACTGTATCGAACTCCGCGGACAGTCGTTCCTCTGGGCCCACGACCTTGCGGCTCCCGATGCAATTATCTCCTGGAGCGGCAATATTCCTCTCGTGACTGAATATTTCGGTAACCATATATCTCTCTTCTGTCTTCTCATGACGGCAACCAACATCATCTATACACGCTCCACCATGCAGAGCCAGAGTGGCGGCATGCCCGGCATGAAGTGGATGATGTATATGATGCCGATCATGTTCCTTGTGTTCTTCAATAACTATGCCGCCGGCCTAAGCTACTATTACTTCCTCTCGCTTCTCATTACCATAATTCAGACCTATGCCATCCGCAAATGGTTTGTCAAGGAAGAAGACGTGCGTCGTACTATGAAGGAGAATGCCAAGAAGCCTCAGAAGAAATCCGGCTTCATGGCGCGTCTTGAGGAGATGCAGAAACAGCAGCAGGAGATGATGCGACAGCAGCAGAAAGCACAGGGCAACCGAAAAAGATAACTAAAGACTGAAGACTTAGGATACAAGACTGAAGACTAAATATGCGTAGCTTCCGGATAATGCTGGCTTTGGTGATGCTTTTCGCATCCTTGCTGTGGCTTTTGCTCGGCACCAGTGCTCCGGTCTATGCCGTGGTAGCGAGGGATGCACAGATCATCCCTTCCGCTATTCAGTCGACTCTCGGAGTTACTGTAATGTGGCTCATTGCCACGCTTCTTTTCGGAAGAATCTATTGCGCTATCGTCTGCCCTGTTGGTACGCTTCAGGACATTGTGATCTGGAGTCACAGTAAGCTTGACAGGAAGTTCACATTCCGCTATGAGAATCCGAAGAGGATCTGGCTGATCATACTCATCGTCTATCTCGTTTCGCTCATAGCCGGAATCTGGGCCGTGGCTTATTTGATCGAGCCTTGGAATATTATGCGTAGCGCCGCTTCTGTAGTGAGGCCTGACGATACCGTAATGACCTGGGGAGCCATCGGAATCTCGGTCGGAGCAGGAGCAGCAGCCGGAATTATCGCCCTTGCCGGTATCCTTGTCTGGGCATGGAAATCGGGAAGAAGTTTCTGCACGAGTGTCTGTCCTATAGGCACTGCGCTTGGATGTCTTCATTCACAGGCTCTGATGAATATTGTCATAGATCCTGACAAGTGTGTCAGCTGCATGAAATGTGAGGATGTGTGTTCCTCGAAGTGTATAAAGGTAGCTGAGCGATATGTCGACAATTCGAGATGTGTGCGGTGTTTCGATTGCACGGCCGTATGCCCCAACGATGCTATCCGCTTCCAGCTAAACAGGAACCGCAACCGTCAGACGCCAATGTTAATTGAGAATTAAAGATGAAACAATATTTAGATCTCCTCCGTCATATCCGCGAAAACGGACACCGTAAGGAAGACCGCACCGGCACCGGTACGATCTCCACTTTCGGTTATCAGATGCGCTTTGACCTTTCCGAAGGTTTTCCGCTCGTCACCACGAAGAAGACCCATCTCAAAAGCATTATTCATGAGCTGCTATGGTTTCTCAATGGTGACACCAATGTCAGATACCTTCAGGACAACGGAGTGCGCATCTGGAATGAATGGGCAGATCCCGACGGCTCTCTGGGTCATATCTATGGATATCAGTGGCGTTCCTGGCCTGACTACAATGGTGGCCATATCGACCAGATAAAGGAGGCCGTCGAGACCCTTAAGAAAAATCCTGACTCCCGACGTATCATTGTCAGCGCCTGGAATGTGGCTGATCTTGACAATATGAACCTGCCCCCCTGCCATGCCTTCTTCCAGATGTATGTCTGCGATGGCAGGCTTTCCCTTCAGCTCTATCAGCGCAGTGCCGACTGTTTCCTCGGTGTTCCTTTCAATATCGCATCTTATGCGCTGCTTACCATGATGCTGGCGCAGGTGTGCGGCCTGAAGCCCGGCGAGTTTATCCATACGCTCGGTGACGCGCATATCTATCTCAATCATCTCGAGCAGGTCGACCTTCAGCTCACTCGTCAGCCGCGCGCTCTTCCGAAAATGAAGATTAATCCCGATGTGAAGGATATCTTCGGTTTCAGGTATGAGGATTTCACTCTGGAAGGCTACGATCCTTGGCCGGCCATAAAGGGGGAGGTGAGTGTATGAGTGCCGGCCGTAGACTCGCTATGATAGCCGCTGTTGGGCCGGAACTCGAACTTGGAAGCTCCGGTGACCTTGTATGGCATATCTCGGCCGACCTTAAGCGGTTTAAACAGCTCACCATGGGGCATCCGGTGATAATGGGCCGTAAGACTTGGGAATCACTCCCTAAGCGTCCCCTTCCGGGTCGTCTTAATGTTGTGATTTCCCACTCGCTTTGGAATCTTGAAGGAGCGCTTTGCGTACGGACTCCTGAGGAGGCCGTAGAGGCTTGCCGTGACGGTGAAATGCCGTTCGTCATCGGCGGTGCGCAGATATATAAGACCTTCCTCCCATTGAGCGATGTGCTCTACATTACCCGGGTTGATGCAGTGCCGGATAAGGAAATAGACTGTTGGTTCCCTGATTTCCGTGAGGAGTGGACGCTTAAAGAGGCTTCTGATTGGGATACTGACCCGAAAGGCATATGCTATCGATTTGAGGAATGGGTAAGAAAGTGATATTCCTCAGCCGGAGCGATCTCCGGGGCGGTGCCGCTATCGTCACCTATAGGCTCATGCTCGCTATGCGTGAATCAGGGGTCGATGCCCGGATGCTGGTCTGCGAGAAGCTAAGTGATTCTCCTTATGTAGATTATTGCGCTCCAAAATGGCGGATACAGTATTCATTCCTAAAGGAGCGTCTTGAGGTATTTGTAAGAAACGGTTTCAA
>JAIEBK010000069.1:3273-18675 GCA_029070945.1 Muribaculaceae bacterium | reverse complement strand
CTAAAACACCCAACGTATAACGCATTACGGGTCTGATTCACATGGATCAGGCCCGTTTTCATGTCTATATGTAAAATCTTACTTAAAAAAGATAAAAAAAGATTGAAGTGCTTTGATATTCCGAAAAAAAGGACTAAATTTGCGAAAAATAAAACATAAATACACAAACCAACAAATATCATTGAACTGACCTAAGACATGATTGAGACATTAACTTCACTTGACAATCAGATATTATTATTTTTCAACAGCTTTCACACACCCTTCCTTGACGAGGCAGTGTCGCTTATAACTGGAAGATGGATCTGGATTCCTTTTTACATAGTGCTTGTCGATATTCTTTTTAAAAGACTCGGTCCGAAATACGCATTACTCACTCTTCTGGCGGTTGCCCTTGCGATAACTGTCACAGATCAGGTATGTGCGCATGTGATCCGGCCCTATATCGGCCGGCTTCGTCCATGCAACCCGGAAAATCCCATCTTTGGAGCCATCACACTCGTAAAAGGCATTCAGCCTGGAGGTTACAGCTGGCCATCATGCCATGCGGCTAATACGTTCGCTCTCGCAACTCTGCTTTCCTGTGTCATGAGATCGCGGAAATTCACATTCATGATATTCTTCTGGGCGATCGTCGTAAGTCTTTCAAGACTGTATTGCGGAGTGCATTACCCTACCGATTTACTTTGTGGTGCAGCTTTCGGAAGCGTATTCGGATATCTCTCCCTTCTCGCTGTAAGCCGTATATATACTGCGATCCCAAGACTGTTTATGACTATACGCAGGCCCGATATCCTATGATGCATATGGAATTAAAAAAGATTATAACCGGAGCTTTCGTGGCTCTGTCGATTACATCCGGCCTTTATGCCCAAAGGCCGGATCTTTATTGGAGTGTCGATATGTCTGCTGTCTTTGACAACAGGGAAGGCGATACACAATATGCCTCTGCCAAAACGTTCTTTCAGACTCAGCTCGCACCTGAAATCGGTATAAGTCTTTTGGGCGACACACACCGCATAGCGGCCGGAGCAGTCTGGACGCAGCCTATCGGTTGCGAGTGGGAGGGACATCGAATTTCCCCTACTGTATATTACCGATACCAGAAAGAGGGACTTAGATTCGCCATGGGAATGTTCGGACGAGACCAGCTATACGCGGAGATGCCCAATTATATATGGAACGACTCGGTGAAATACAGCCAGCGCAACATAAGGGGTGCATTAGTGGGATACAGAAACGAAAAAGGATATATTCAGGCTTTCCTCGACTGGAGAGGCATGCAGACGGAAACTCAGAGGGAAGCCTTCAATATCATCGCGAGCGGTGAACGCTATCACGCCGGTGGAAAATTCCTCTGGGGAGGACTCGCCATGATGAATCATCTTGCTCTTGACAAGTCAGGCAGGCCGGGACAGCATGTTATAGACAATCTGCTTTATAATCCATATGTCGGTGTTGACTTCACAAAGACATTCGCAAGTCTTCCGCTTGATTCATGTACCCTTCGGACAGGTGTACTCGGCGATCTCACCCGCGACCGCGGCGATGGAGAATGGAAGACACCGGTCGGCGTGTGGGCCGACCTATATGCGTCATGGAGGTTTCTTGAGCTCAAAAACACATTTTATGCCGGAGGCAAGCTGTATCCGATCTATGGCCGCTATAACTACATCCTTGATCAGGGGGAACCATATTATGCGGCGTCACTATATAACCGAACCTCCATTGGCATCATCTTCCTCAAGCGGAAATTCATGACCCTTAAAGCATCTCTTGACTTCAACCTTGCTCCCTCTCACTTCAACTTCTACCAGAGGGTACTACTCTCCTTCTCCATATAGACAGTATAACACTCCATATCACTTTCGGCAAATATCCTCTCAAAGCAAATGAAAAGTCAATTAAAGGACTTTTTATTTGCATATGAGAGGATTTTTTGTTAGTTTTGCATTTCAGAAAGAATCAACCTATCTAAGAATCAATCTAAACACATGAAAGTTCTTAACAAACAGACCGCACCCAAGGCGACGGCACCAGAGAGAATCATTCAGTTTGGCGAGGGTAACTTCCTTCGCGCGTTTGTAGACTGGATCGTAAAGAACATGAACGAAACCACAGACTTCAACGCATCGGTGGTATTGCTTCAGGGCACACCCGACGATTTCGCCATGAAGCTTCTCTCCTCACAGGACTATATGTACAACGTCAACCTTCAGGGTCGTCTGAACGGCGAGATAGTTAACTCCTTCAAGAGAATCGACGTCATCAGCCGCGGCATCAACCCATGGGGGCAGCATGACGCAATGCTTGGTCTGGCGGTTCAGCCGGAAGTCAGATTCGTCATCTCCAACACTACGGAAGCCGGCATAGCTTTTGATCCGGAATGTAAGCTTAATGACGCTCCCCCTGCTTCATATCCTGCAAAACTCACTCAGATTCTGTATACCCGATTCAAGGCTTTCAACGGTGACCCCAAGAAAGGCCTTATCATCATGCCTTGCGAGCTTATTTTTGAAAACGGACATCACCTTAAGAAATTCGTTAACGACTATATCGACCTCTGGAAAGATCAGCTTGGCGAAGACTACGAAAGCTTTAAGGAATGGTTTAACAAGTACAATTATGTCTGCGCTACTCTCGTAGACCGCATCGTACCCGGTTTCCCGCGCAAGGAGATCGGTAATATCCAGGAAAAGCTCGGATATAAGGACAATGTCGTCGTGCAGGGCGAGGCTTTCCATGTATGGGTGATCGAACGTCCGGAAAACATGAGCATCGAGGAACTCAAAGCCGAGTTCCCTGCTGAAAAGGCCGGCCTTAACGTGATCATCACAGACTCGGAGGCTCCCTATCATGAAAGAAAGGTGACTCTTCTCAACGGTCCTCATACCGTGCTCTCTCCGGTCAGCTATCTCAGCGGCGTAGATATCGTGCGCGACGCATGCAATCATCCTGTAATTGGAAAATATATCCACAAGGTGCAGTTTGACGAGCTGATGCAGACCCTCAATCTGCCTATGGAAGAGCTGACAGCCTACGGCGAAAGCGTGCTCGAACGTTTCAACAACCCGTTTGTCGACCATCAGGTTACATCCATCATGCTCAACTCATTCCCGAAATATCAGACCCGCGACCTTCCCGGTGTCAAGACATATCTTGAGCGCAAGGGCGAGCTTCCGAAGGGACTCGTGCTTGGTCTGGCCGCCATCATCACCTATTACAAGGGTGGCAAGCGCGAGGACGGTGCTCCCATTCAGCCTAAAGACGACAAGAAGATCATGGATCTCCTGACCGAACTTTGGGCTACCGGTGACACACGTAAGGTAGCTGAAGGAGTGCTTGCAGCCGATGAACTCATCTGGAAGGAACACGGCAACCTCAATGAGATTCCCGGCCTTACTGATCTCGTGGTGGAATACCTTGACAGCATCCGCGACAAGGGTATGCTCGCCACTGTGGAAAGCATTCTGTAATCTCAATCATCATCATGCCCGGTTGGCTGATTCCAACCGGGCATGTCATTATAATAATTAAGCCTGATCATGAAAGAGTATATCAAGATTAACCCTTCCGACAATGTGGCGGTGGCTATCTCCGCGTTGCAGAAGGGTAATGAGGTAAATATAGACGGAGTCGCATTTCCATTGAAATCCGACATTCCGGCCGGCCATAAGTTCGCGCTTACCGACATCAAGGAGGGCGAGAACGTTATTAAATACGGCTTTCCCATAGGCCATGCCATACATAACATCGCCCGGGGATCTTTTCTTGACGATCATGACATCAAGACCAACCTGGCAGGACAGCTCGATTATTCCGACGTGAAACGATCGCCGGTGCAGAAAAGTCATTGCGAGGGTGGCGAGCGCACATTCGAGGGATATCTGCGTCCCGACGGACAGGCCGGTGTAAGAAACGAGATCTGGGTAATCCCTACAGTTGGATGTGTCAACGGAATCGCCAAGCAGATTGTAGACCGTCTCAATGCCGAGACGGGAGCCGAAGGTGTCGACGGCATATTCGCTTTCCCCCACAACTACGGATGCTCGCAGCTTGGCGACGATCATGAGAATACCAAGAAGATACTTCGCGACATGGTGCTCCACCCCAATGCCGGAGGCATACTGGTGGTAGGACTCGGATGCGAGAACAATCAGCCGAAGGTATTCGAGGAATTCTGCGGTGATTATAACAGAGACCGTGTGAAGTTTATGGTATGCCAGGAAGTGGAGGGCGACGAAGTGGAATATGGCCTTAATATCCTCCGCGACCTATATAATAAGGCTAAGGAAGACTGCCGCACGACCCTGCCTGCTTCCAAACTGCGTATCGGACTGAAATGCGGCGGAAGCGATGGATTCTCGGGCATTACAGCCAATCCCCTTCTCGGTGAGTTCTCAGACTTCCTCTGCGACTGCCAGGGTGGCACTACGGTCCTCACGGAAGTGCCCGAGATGTTCGGAGCCGAGACTATCCTTATGCAGCGTTGCGCTGACGACAGTCTTCTCGCTCAGACCGTCACTCTTATCAATGATTTCAAGGAGTATTTCTTAAGCCACGGAGAGCCCGTAGGCGAGAACCCCTCTCCCGGCAACAAGGCCGGTGGTATCTCCACCCTTGAGGAAAAGGCTCTCGGATGCACCCAGAAGAGCGGCAAGAGCGAAGTTAAGGGTGTGCTTGCATATGGAGAGCGCATACACAACCATGGGCTGAATCTTCTTTCTGCTCCCGGCAACGATCTTGTGGCATCTACAGCACTGGCCGCGTCAGGATGCCAGATAGTGCTTTTCACTACAGGCCGCGGCACTCCATTCGGTACTTTTGTGCCTACCGCCAAGATATCTACCAACAGTAATCTGGCTCACCGTAAACCGGACTGGATTGACTTCAACGCCGGTGTGCTTGTGGAAGACGCCGACATGAAGGAGGTGGCAGGTAAATTCGCCGACTTCGTGCTCGATGTGGCAAGCGGAAGAAAAGTGAACTCGGAAAAGGCCGGAATCCACGAAATAGCAATTTTTAAGAATGGCGTAACACTTTAATTGAGAATTTAGAATTAAACTAACTGCATATGAAACCCTTCATGGACGAAAATTTTCTGCTGCAGAATGAGACTGCGCAGAAGCTCTATCATGAGCACGCGGCTAAAATGCCGATTATCGACTATCACTGCCATCTGATTCCCAAGATGGTGGCAGACGACCACAAGTTCAGCTCGATCACGGAGCTTTGGCTCGGTGGCGACCATTATAAATGGCGCGCCATGAGAAGCAACGGCGTCGACGAGCGTTTCTGTACCGGTAAGGACACCTCGGACTGGGAAAAGTTTCAGAAATGGGCCGAGACCGTGCCTTACACGTTCCGTAACCCTCTCTATCATTGGACTCACCTTGAGCTGAAGACAGCTTTCGGCATTGACAAGCTCCTTAATCCGGAGACTGCTAAAGAGATTTTCGACGAGTGCAATGATAAGCTGCGCAACGATCCCAATATGACCGCACGCGGACTTATGCGTCGCTACAATGTAGAGACTGTATGCACCACTGATGATCCCGCTGACTCGCTTGAATACCACAAACAGGTGAAAGACTCCGGTTTTGAAGTGAAGATGCTTCCGACATGGCGTCCCGACAAGGCTATGGCTGTTGACAAACCGGCGGAATACCGTGAATATATTGCAAAACTCGGAGAGGCAGCCGGAATGGAGATCCGTACTTTCAATGATCTCGTAGACGCTCTTCAGAAGCGTCATGATTTCTTTGAGGAAATGGGCTGTCGTCTTTCCGACCACGGCATCGAGGAATTCTATGCCGAAGATTACACTCAGCCTGAGATCGACGCTATCTTTGCAAAGGTGATCGACGGTGGCGAGCTCACTCCGGAAGAAGTGGATAAGTTCAAGAGCGCCATGATGATCGTATTCGGGGAAATGGACTATGAAAGCGGCTGGACACAGCAGTTCCACTACGGTGCTATCCGCGACAACAATTCAAAGATGTTCAAGCTTCTTGGTCCAGACACCGGTTTCGATTCAATCGGAGAGTTCAACACTGCCAAGAAATGCGCTAAATATCTCGATAAGCTTAACAGCCGCGGCAAGCTCGCCAAGACCATCCTCTACAACCTCAACCCATGTGCCAACGAGGTGATGGCGACCATGCTCGGCAACTTCCAGGACGGCAGCGTGGCCGGCAAGATCCAGCTCGGTTCAGGATGGTGGTTCCTTGATCAGAAAGACGGCATGCAGAAGCAGATGAACGCACTCTCACTTCTCGGTCTTCTCAGCCGATTCGTGGGTATGCTCACCGACAGCCGCTCATTCCTCTCCTACCCGCGTCATGAGTATTTCCGTCGCACACTGTGCAACCTTGTCGGCACTGATATCGAGAATGGAGAGATCCCTTACACAGGATATGAGGAGAAGCGTGTCAATCAGATGATTGAGGATATATGCTATAATAACGCTAAAAACTACTTCAAGTTCTGATTATGGCAGCTTCATCACCATTGGCAGCGGCCAACCAGAAGATGACCAACTTCCGCTGGACCATCTGTCTGCTGCTTTTCCTTGCCACCACGGTCAACTACATGGACCGTCAGGTGCTTTCACTTACCTGGAAAGAATTCATTTCTCCCGAGTTCCACTGGACAGACGCCAACTATGGCCTCATCACAGCGGTTTTCTCTATTGTATATGCGATAGCTAACCTTATCGCAGGTCGCTTTATCGACTGGATGGGTACCAAGAAAGGTTATCTCTGGGCTATCGGAGTATGGTCGGCCGGCGCATGTGCGCATGCGCTTTGCGGCGTTGCTACCGAGGGTTATTTTGAAATCTTTAAGGGTGTCGATCTCAAGGATGCATCTGCACTGATCGAGGCTTCCGGTGATATTGCTGTAGCGATCGCTACCGTATCAGTATGGTTCTTCCTCGCAGCCCGCACTATCCTTGCTCTCGGTGAGGCCGGAAACTTCCCGGCTGCCATCAAGGTTACCGCAGAATACTTCCCGAAGCGTGACCGTGCCTACGCAACATCGATATTCAATGCCGGTTCTGCTGTAGGCGCTCTCATAGCTCCGTTCAGCATCGGCCCTCTCGCAAAGTTCTTCCAGTCTATCGGCTGGGGCAACGGCTGGGAGATGGCGTTCATAGTAATCGGTGCCCTCGGTTTCGTCTGGATGGGTTTCTGGGTGTTCCTCTATAAGGAACCAGCTCAGAATCCTCATGTCAATGAGGCGGAGCTTGCTTATATAGAGCAGGACAACGACACACCCGACGAGAGCCCGAGAGAGAAGGCAGAGATCGAAGACAGCGAGACAGCCACTATTCCTTTCTGGCAGTGTTTCAAGTACCCGCAGACCTGGGCAGTGTTCTTCGGTAAGTTCCTTACCGACGGTGTGTGGTGGTTCTTCCTTTTCTGGACTCCGGCTTATATCACAGATGTATTCCACCTTTCCACTTCGTCAGGCGAAGGAATGATGATGATTTTCGTGCTCTATCTTATCACGATGCTCTCCATCTACGGAGGTAAGCTGCCGTCGATCTTCATAGACAACGCAGCGAAGAAAGGTATCTCTGTCAATCCTTATGCAGCCCGTATGAAGGCGATGTTCATTTTTGCCCTCTTCCCGCTGCTTGCCCTTCTCGCTCAGCCTCTCAGCTCCGTATCACAGTGGATGCCCATAATTATCATAGGCATAGCCGGAGCGGCACATCAGTCATGGAGCGCCAACATCTACTCAGTTGTAGGCGATATGTTCCCGAAGAGCACAATCGCTACCATCATCGGTATCGGCGGTATGGCCGGCGGGTGCGGATCATTCCTCATCAATCTCGGTTCCGGCGTTCTGTTCGACTATGCGGCGGAGACACAGATGTCACTTTTCAGTTTCACAGGCAAGCCTGCCGGCTATTTTGTGGTGTTCTGTATCTGCGGCGTCGCATATCTTGTCGGCTGGTGCGTCATGAAGCTCCTCGTACCCCGCTACAAGAAGATCGTAGTGGCGTAATCTTAGACTAAACCAACTATCTGAAATGAAGAAACTATCTATAATGATGCTCGCGCTGGCAGCTTTGCTGCCTGCGCGAGCACTTGCACAGGAACCGGCCGATACCGTCACCATCTGGATGGCCGGAGACTCCACGATGGCCAATAAGTCCATCGATGATGAAAAGCAGGAACGCGGTTGGGGACAGATGCTTCCCATGTTGCTGCAGGGACCGGTAAAGGTCAGCAATCATGCGGTCAACGGCCAGAGTTCAAAAAGTTTCATCGACAGCGGACGATGGGACAAGATGATGTCAGGCGTGAAAAAGGGCGACTATGTGATCATTCAGTTCGGGCATAACGATGAAAAGATCAAGAATCCCGAAAGATATTCGGCACCGGGTTCTACCTTCGACGCTAATCTGACCAAGATGGTGAAAGACGTCAAGAAGAAAGGGGCCACTCCTATTCTGATGAATTCAATAGTAAGGCGTAATTTCCCTTCTGAAAAGGTTGACAATACTAAAGACGTGAGCGATCATGAAGTCGGACCGACAAATGTGGTTCCGGACGCAGAGGGTACAAGACTTGTCGATACCCACGGTGCGTATCTCGAGAGTCCGCGCAATGTTGCCAGGAAGCAGAAGGTCACTTTCATAGACTTCAACGCTTCTACGCATAACCTTGTGCAGTATCTTGGAAGAGAGAAGTCAAGAGCTCTCTACATGTGGATTCCTGAAGGCAAATACAAGTTCTGTCCCAAAGGCAAGATCGACAATACCCATCTAAACATCTATGGGGCCACAGTCCTCGCACGTCTGGCTGCCGATTCGCTCGCCAGGCGAGTTCCCGAACTGGCGAAATACGTTATACCTCAGGAAAACGCAAGGGATATGAAGTATGTCGTGACCGATCTCGCGGTTTATTCAAACGACAGTACGAAGCTTCAGACCGAAGCTATACAGAACATAATCGACATCGCCGAGGCTAACGGCGGCGGACAGATCATCTTCCCTGCCGGCACCTATCTGACCGGAGCGCTTTTCTTCAAGCCCGGCACGCGGCTTCACCTTGAGAAGGGCGCCAAGATCAAGGGATCGGACAATATCGATAACTTCCCTCTCATCCCTTCGCGTATGGAAGGAAAGAGCATCTATTACTATGCCGCCCTTATCAACGCTTATTTCGTGAAAGGATTTGAGATCACGGGTGAAGGCACTATCGACGGAAACGGATATAACTACTGGATGGACTTCTGGAACAACCGCGACCGCGCCAAGGAGGCAGGCCGCAAATGGACCAATCTCGAGGCTCATCGTCCGAGACTCGTATTCCTCTGGGGTTGCAACGACCTTAAGATATCGGGTGTCAATCTGCAGAACTCTCCTTTCTGGACCACTCACCTGTATATGTGTGACGATGTGATTATCGAGAATTGCCGCATTACCGCTCCCCGTGGCGAGGTGCGTGCTCCGAGCAGCGATGCGCTCGATCTCGATGCTTGCCGCAGGGTCGTAGTCAGAAACTGCTACCTCAATTGCGATGACGACGGAGTATGCCTTAAGGGAGGTAAAGGAGTCTACGCCAACAGGACTATGGACAACGGTATCTGCGAGGACATTCTGGTTGAGAACTGTGAGTTCGGCCGTAACCTCCATGGCGTACTGACCCTTGGAAGCGAATGTGTGCATGCAAAGAATGTCACTGTCCGTAACTGTAAGGTCGACATAAATGCAGCGGTTCTTCGTCTTAAGATGCGTCCGGATACATATCAGATTTATGAGAACGTCCGGATTGAGAATATCACCGGCACTTGCGGCACAGTCATGGATATGAAGCCTTGGAAACAGTTCTTCACCCTTGAGGGCAGCAATGAGAAACCGTACGGAATCGTCCGCGACATCGAGATAAAGAATGTGGATGTCAATTGCAATACACTGTGCCACATTCAGGGCAACCCGGATGATACCGTATCCAATATTCTTTTTGAGAATGTAAAGGTGCAGGCTAAGGATCCGTCGCTTACTGTAGTGGCTTATCCGGAAGTCAGATTCCGTAATGTTACGATGAACGGAAAGAATTTCTCTCAGGATGCCGAGAGACTTGATCTTCCGGAAGAAAACGAATACGACAAACTATAACGATATGAAGAAAATATTTATGTCAATGGCTGCCGCGCTTCTTTGCGTCGGATCTGCTATGGCGGAAGGTATAGTCGAAAGGGCTCAGAAGGCCTGGAAAGAAGTATATCCTCAGGTAGAGGCGCGCATAAAGGCCCCCTCATTCCCCGACAAGGATTATAACATCAGGGATTTCCTTCCCAAAAATAAAAAGAATGTAAAGAAAGACAAGAACGGTGAGGTTCTCTATACGGATGCCATCAATTCCGCTATCCAGAAATGCAGCGCAAACGGCGGAGGACGTGTAGTTGTGCCTGCCGGCACATGGCTTACCGGACCTGTGAAACTGCTGAGCAACGTCAATCTTCACCTTGAAGAAGGTGCCGTTCTCCTGTTCACAACCGACACTCATCAGTATTATCCCCTTGTGCTCACATCCTGGGAAGGTATGGACTGCTGGAACTGGAGTCCGATGATCTATGCATATCAGCAGGAGAACATCGCCATCACCGGAAAAGGCACGATCGACGGCGGTGCAAGCCGTGACAACTGGTGGGGTATGGTCGGCAACGCCAAGTGGGGCTGGAAAGAAGGTACGGAATCGCAGCGCACAGGCAGAGTAATACTTCAGGAATGGAATGAGGCCGGAGTAGACCTCTTCGAGCGTCGTCTCGGCTCCGGATGGGGAATGCGTCCGCAGCTCGTCAATCCTGTGGAGTGCAAGAATGTGCTTATAGAAGACGTGACCATGCTTCGCTCCGCTTTCTGGGTGATGCATCCCCTGAAATGTCAGAATGTGACCGTGCGCGGCGTGCATGTGCAGAACGACGGCCCCAACGGCGACGGTTGCGATCCTGAATCCTGCAAGGACGTAATGATCGAGAACTGTTTCTTCGATACCGGCGATGACTGCATAGCTATCAAGAGCGGCAGAAACAGCGACGGCCTGAAACGCGCTATCCCCAGCGAGAACATCATCGTGCGTAACTGCTATATGAAGAACGGACACGGAGGTGTGGTTGTCGGCAGCGAGATTTCAGGAGGATATAAGACTCTCTTTGTAGAGAACTGCAAGATGGATAGCCCGGAACTCGACCGTGTGATCCGAATAAAGACCAATACCTGCCGTGGAGGTGTGATAGAAGACATCTATGTGCGCAATGTGGAGGTTGGCCAGTGTAAGGAAGCCGTGCTTAAGATCAATCTTGACTATGAGCCTAAGGAAAAATGCAAGAGGGCTTATCCTCCTACGGTACACAACGTATATCTTGAGAACGTGAACTGCAATAAGAGCAAATATGGCGTCATGATAGTCGGACTCGAGGACAAATGCAATGTCTACGACATCGAGGTGAAAGACTGCAACTTCAACGGAGTGGCAGACGGCAACAGCATCACGGGACAGGTGAAGGATGTGATCTTCGACAATCTTAAGATCAACGGAGTGGAATGCACCTACGGCAAGCCTCTCCCCTACAGAATGGCTAAATCGGAAATGTACCGTAATCCCAAGAGCGAGACCCTCGATGTGAAGGGTGTGAAATGGAGCTATGCGGCTGCTGTGGAGCTTGAAGGCATTCTCGCTGCGGCCCGCGCCTACAACGACAAGGATATGATGGACTATTTCCTCAACTACACTGACTTTTTCGTGGAGCCCGACGGAACCATCAAGGCCTTCAAGAAAGACTCCTACAACATTGATAATGTCAAGGGAGGCGTTGAGATTCTCCAGGCTCTTGATATCACCGGCGATCCTAAATACAAGAAAGCCGCAGACAATATCTATGATCAGCTGCTCTCTCAGCCGAGAACCAAATCGAAAAATTTCTGGCATAAGCAGATCTATCCCTGGCAGGCATGGCTTGACGGCCTGTACATGGGTCAGCCTTTCTATGCGACATACGTAAACCGCTATCTGAACGCTGATCCCAAACTCTGGGATGATATCGCCAACCAGTTTATCAACGTAGGTAAGAAGACCTACGATCCGGCCACCGGCCTGTATCGTCACGCATGGGACGAGAAGAAGAAGCAGTTCTGGGCCGACAAAAAGACAGGACAGTCGCAGCATGCGTGGGGCCGCGCTATGGGATGGTATATCTGGGCGATTACTGATGTTCTCGAGCAGATGCCGGCTGACCACCCCAAGCGTCCCGAAATGCTTAAGCTTCTTAAGAGCGTTGCAGACGGCATCGTGAAATATCAGGATCCCGAATCCGGAGTATGGTATCAGGTGATGGACTCACCGAAACGTCAGGGTAATTATCTTGAAGCCACAGCTTCGGCGATGTTTGTCTACAATCTGCTCCGTGCCGTTCGTCTCGGACTTCTCGACGAGTCCTATCTCGCTCCCGCCAAGAAGGGATATGAAGGCATGGTTGAGACCTTTGTCAAGGAAAACGAGGACGGCACCATATCTCTTACCAATTGCTGCGCAGTCGCCGGACTGGGAGGTGGAAACAGCCAGCGCCGCGACGGTTCATTCCAGTACTATCTGAGTGAGCCTGTCCGCGACAATGACGCCAAGGGTGTAGGTCCGTTCATTCTTGCCGGCCTTGAATATGACAACCTGAAAAAATAATGAAGAAATATATGTTAGGCAGATCTAATTCTTCCGCATTATATATGACTTCCGTCGCGACGAGTTTGTTCGTCGCGACGGCTATCATGTGCGGATGTAGCTCAAACAGCGGTAAAATTGACCGTTTCGCTCTTGTGACACGCAACAATCCGCACATCACCTCGATCGACACAATGGCATCGCTGACCGTCGGTAACGGACGTTTTGCCTTTACAGCCGATGTTACCGGTCTGCAGACTTTTCCCGAGATCTATTCGGCCGGCGTGCCGCTCGGCACTATGAGCGACTGGGGCTGGCACAGCTTTCCCAACACGGAAGACTACAGATTTGAGGAGACTCTTAAGGAATATGATTTCGGCAGAGGCAGGAAAGAACTCTATTCCGTACAGTTCAAGGAGGAGGGACGCAATAAGGACGCCGCTAACTATTTCCGCGTGAATCCTCATCGGTTGCATCTGGGTGCTCTCGGGTTTCACGGAATGAAGGCTGAGTCACTGGCTGATATAGACCAGACTCTCGACATGTGGAACGGAGTGATAACCTCTCGTTTCACTTCGGATGGCAAGAAAGCGGAGGTCAGGACATCTGTTGATCCTCAGCTTGACATGGTGGCGGCAGTCATAAATGATGAAGGTCGCCATGCGCTTGCACTGCGGCTCCCCTATCCTACCGGAAAGCACAGCGATGATGCCTGCAACTGGGAGGCTGACTCGCTGCATACCACGGATATTGTGTTGTCCGAACCGGGAAAGGCCGTAGTGAGACATACTCTCGACTCCACATCCTATTATATCACCCTTCATTGGGATGCAAAGACCGAAGCTGAGAAGGATTCTCCCAATACCGTCATCATTACCCCCGACGCCGACAAATGGAGTATCACAGCCCAGTTTACCGAAGCGATGGACGGAAGCATGGATACGGATGCCGAGAAAGTGATAGCCGATGCCGGAGAATACTGGCAGAAATTCTGGAAGGAAGGCGGTGTGGTCGATTTCAGTCATTGCACCGATCCACGTGCCAAGGAACTTGAAAGGCGTGTTGTTCTCTCCCAGTATCTTCTCGCTACCAACTGTGCGGGGACTACACCTCCTCAGGAGACGGGACTTACCTACAATTCATGGTTTGGCAAGTTCCATCTCGAGATGATATGGTGGCATCAGGCGCAGTTCGCCCTATATGGCCATGAGGATCTTCTTGCCCGTACGCTGCCATGGTATGAGAAAGCAGAAGCCAACGCTAAGTCGATAGCGGAGCGGCAAGGTTTCGAAGGAGTACGCTGGATGAAGATGACCGATCCCTCGTCGATCGAAGCACCCTCAGGTGTGGGCTCTTTCCTTATATGGCAGCAGCCGCATCTGATATATCTGGCTGAGCTTCTCTATCGTGCCAATCCGGATACAGCCGTGCTTCATAAATATTATCCCCTGATCGAGAAGACGGCCGAGTTCATGGCATCCTTCGCCGACCGTGACGAGGAGAACGGCAGATATATCCTGAAAGGAATAATTCCGGCTCAGGAGACTCTGCGTGCCGCCGAGACAGTCAATCCTCCCTTCGAACTCTCATACTGGCATTTCGGTCTCAATACAGCGCAGAAATGGCGTGAGAGAATGGGTCTTGAAAGGAATCCGGAGTGGGATAAGATCACATCGGAACTCTCACATTTGGCCGCCAAGGATTCTCTCTATCTTGCCGCCGAGACTGCTCCGCAGACATATGAGGACATACGCTTCACTTCCGATCATATGGCGGTGCTCGGTTCGCTTGGAATCCTTCCGGCCTCACCGCTTGCAGATCCGAAGATTCTTGACAATACATTCGACTGGGTGTATAATAACTGGAACTGGGACAAGACGTGGGGCTGGGACTATCCTACCACCGCCATGTGTGCCGTGCGCGTAGGAGAGCCTGAGAAGGCAATCAACGCCCTGCTGATGGATAAGCGCACCAATACATATCTGCCCAATGGCCACAATTATCAGGACAATCGTCTTCGCTGCTATCTGCCCGGCAACGGCGGTCTGCTTACGGCCGTAGCGCTGATGACAGCCGGATGGGACGGTTGCGAGATCGAGAATCCCGGATTCCCGAAAGATGGAACCTGGGACGTAAGATGGGAAGGCATTAAACCCCTCCCCTGACGCCTGCCGCAATAATACAGGACCGTGAGACGTGACACTCTCACGGCCCACCAAAGTACCTGATAAACTTTTAAACGAATAAACCCGACATACATGAAGACAAGATTTAAATTTCTTACCGGAATCTGTCTGCTCGGAAGCGCGGCATTCTTCTCGCATGCGGATGACAAGTCGACTGACTGGTATTCGGAGACCACGGTCAACCGTCCGTTCGTGAGATGGTGGTGGCAGGGCAGCGCAGTAGATAAGGATGGGCTGACATACAATCTTGAGGAATTTGCACGTCAGGGAATGGGAGGATTCGAGATCACTCCTATCTATGGCGTTCAAGGTAACGAGGCAAATGACATTCCTTACCTTTCGGAGAAATGGATGGAAATGCTGAGGCACGTCACGGACGAAAGCCGACGGCTCGGACTGCAGCCGGAGATGAACAACGGCACCGGATGGCCTTTCGGCGGTCCGGAAGTGACGGAAGCCGAGAGTGCCCAGAAACTTATCATTGAGAAGTGGAAGGTAGCTCCGGGAAAGAAACTTGACATGAAGATCGAGCCTCAGGATGAGCG
>JAIEBK010000069.1:0-3173 GCA_029070945.1 Muribaculaceae bacterium | reverse complement strand
CAGACCGAGCTGAGAGGGAGGATAGTGCGTGACTACCGGTATACGCTCGCGCGCGTGCTCCGTGAGAATTTCACTGATCTCTGGACACGATGGGCGCATAGCCATGGCGCGCAGATTCGCAACCAGAGCCACGGCAGTCCGGCCAATATCATCGATCTTTACGCTTTAGTCGATATTCCGGAATGTGAATCTTTCGGACGATCCGACCTAAATATTCCCGGGCTGCATCCTACCGGCGACTCACGCCATAGCGATGCCGATCCCGCAGTGTTGAAATTCGCTTCCTCCGCAGCGCACGTGGCCGGCAAGCCTCTTGTATCCGCCGAGACGCTGACATGGCTCACCGAGCATTTCCATACCTCGCTTTCGGTAGCGAAGCCGGAAATCGACCAGATGCTTGCGGCCGGAGTCAACCATATATTTTTCCATGGCGCTACCTATTCGCCTAAGGGAGTGGAATTTCCCGGATGGCTGTTCTATGCGTCTGTCAACATGTCCCCTACCAATACGATCTGGAAGGATGCCGACGCGCTTTTCAGGTACATAGCACGCTGTCAGGCGTTCCTGACCGCCGGCACTCCTGATTCAGACGTTCTTTTGTATTTCCCCATCGATGATATCTGGCAGCGGCAGGATGGTATATACATGATGTTTGATATCCACAGCATGGATAAAAAGATGCCCGATGTGAAGGCGATGGTAGGAGAACTCGTTAAGGCCGGTCTTGATCCCGACTATCTTTCCGATGCTCTGATTGCAGACCTCAGTGTGGCTGAAGACGGAAGCATTGTCTCTAAAGGTGGCAATCGCTATAAGTCGCTTATAGTGCCCCCTGTCAATTTCATGCCTGTTGAGACTCTCGCTGCCCTGAAGGAACTTAAGGCGCAGGGTGGAAACGTGATCTTTACCGGGAATCTGCCGAAGGATGTGCCCGGACTTGGAAACATTGATGAAAGACGTGCCGCACTTGAGGATCTGAAGAAGGATATGGCCGCTCCGGTTAAGGATATCCAGGCTGCCATCCGCATGACGGGAGCTACTCCCGAACCATTGCGTATGAAAGGTGTGTCTCTGCTCCGACGTGTCAATGAGGCCGGCGGAAATAATTATTTCTTTGCGCTCCTCGACGGGAACGGACTTGACGGATGGGAGACTTTAGCTGTCCCTGCTGAAAGCGTCATGATTTTCGATCCTCTTACAGGAAAAAAAGGTAAGGCCAGGACACGCAAGGGGCCTAACGGGACTACAGAGATAATGCTTCAGGTCGATCCCGGACAGTCTCTGCTGCTGAAGACTTTCCCGACAGATATCGAGGCTGAGGACTGGATATATTATGACAAGGGAACTCCTATTGACATTGACCGCGGATGGAGCATCTCATTCCTTGAAAGCCAGCCTGCAATCGAAGGCATCTTCGAGACCGACTCTGTCACAGCCTGGACCAATTTAGACGTAGAGGCCGCTAAAGTCAACACGGGCACAGCGCGCTATAAGGTGTCGTTTGAGCTTCCTGCAGGAACCAAAGCAGACAGCTGGCTTCTCGATCTCGGAGATCTACGTGAAAGTGCTTCCGTAAAGGTCAACGGTAAAGAAGCAGGAAAAGTCTGGAGCGTACCTTTTACGATCGAGATAGGACAACTGCTGCAGCCCGGAGTCAATACACTTGAGATCGACGTCACAAATCTTCCGGCCAACCGTATCGCCGACTATGACCGCAAGGGTAAGAAATGGAAGATTTTCAAGGATGCCAACATAGCGAGTGTCATTGGCAAAAAGGTCGTGGACTATTCCGACTGGGAACTGGTTCCGGCCGGACTCAATTCCGAGGTAAGGCTCATACCGCTCAGCAAAAAGAAATAACCAACATAATACATTAAAATCAACGCATAATATCATAATTCCGCTGTCATGAACACCGCTTCATCCAATTATGGATTATGCATTAAAAAATCTACCTATGAAAAAAATAATCTTAAGCCTCCTTGCCATGCTTATGGCGGTCCCCGCAATCATGGCTAAGGATCAACTTCCTCCGCGACAGGAGACCCTGAAGACCTTGATTAAGGTAAACGATCTATACATGCGTAAGCATCCGGATCCTCTGCTGGGTATCCCCTACTACAGCCGTAAGAAGGTCTATGAAGCCAATATCTGGACTCGCTCAATATATTTTGAAGGTCTGATGGCGCTTCATTCCATCTATCCTGATAAAAAATACTGGCAGTATGCCACTGATTGGGCCGAAGGCTTCAAGTGGGGTATGCGCCGGGATGACACCACTACACGCAACGCCGACAACTATGCCTGCGGCCAGACTTATATCGACCTTTATAAGCTGACTCCCAAACCTGAGATGCTTACCCAGACAATATCGCTCTGCAATATGCTTGTCAATACTCCTCAGGTCGACGACTGGACCTGGATCGATGCTATCCAGATGGGCATGCCTGTGCTTACAAAGCTCAGTGCCGTCACCGGAGATAAAAAATACAGTGAAAAGGCATGGGATATGTATGAGTGGAGCCGTAACACTCTCGCCGGTGGACTCTACAATCAGAAGGAGGGTCTGTGGTGGCGCGACGCCGACTTCGTTCCGCCGTATAAGGAGCCTAACGGTAAGAACTGCTACTGGAGCCGTGGAAACGGCTGGGTTGTAGCGGCACTCGTGCGTGTTCTCGAAGACACACCGGCTGATGATCCTCACCGTGCTACCTATGTCAAGGACCTTCAGGATATGTGTGCGGCTCTCGTGAAGTGTCAGCGTCCGGATGGCTTCTGGAATGTCTCGCTCCATGATCCCGACAATTTCGGAGGTAAGGAACTATCCGGTACAGCCCTTTTCGTATATGGTATGGCCTGGGGTGTACGCAACGGCATCCTCGATAAAGCGAAGTATATGCCCGTCATTACTAAAGCATGGAATGCTATGGTAAAAGAGGCCGTCCATGAAAACGGATATCTCGGTTATGTACAGGGCACAGGTAAGGAACCTAAAGACGGTCAGCCCGTAGCCTACGACTCAGTACCGGACTTCGATGATTATGGAACAGGCTGCTTCCTCCTCGCCGGTGTAGAGGTCTATAAGCTTTAAATATTGGACGGACTCGTCCTTTTACTGCATTAAAAAATCAGACATCCCAAAAAAGATGTCTGATTTTTTTCATTCCCATGTC
>JAIEBK010000068.1 GCA_029070945.1 Muribaculaceae bacterium | reverse complement strand
GCCGGCCTGTCACGCCGGAGGTCGCGGGTTCAAGTCCCGTCCGCACCGCCGAGGAGAGAGGAAGAGCAGTATTGTTGACTTCGGTCACATACTGCTCTTTTTTTGTCGTGTTATATGCGGCCTGTGGTGTGAATTTTGGCGTTTTGTGATTGATTGAATTAAAATATTGGTTCTTAAAATATAAGCTGATTTTGTGTTACTGATGATGACGTTTTTGCGACAGATTTGAAAATGGCGGTCACGATATGATATGATAGCGTGACGAAAAAATAAACCTGTTTATCGGTGAAATTATTAAATTTGCATCGTCAACTTAAACATCATGAAGGCAACCTATAGTAAAATATTGAATAGGGTTATTCTCCTTTCGTTGTATCTCGTGTTTTTGTCTTTGGGCGTGCGGAATGCTTGGGCGCTCAACGATATAAATGTGAGGTTGTACGACCAGCGTGAAATAATGGCTGGCAACTATACGGCTCTTTGTCAGGATCATGAAGGATTTTTGTGGATCGGTACGGATGCCGGTCTCAAATGCTTTGACGGAAACCGATGCGACATATACCGAAATGATGAGCTCGACAAAAGGTCGTTGAGCAACAACAAGATTGTAAGTCTTTTTTGCGACAGCCATGGCCGTGTGTGGGTGGGTACTGCCAACGGACTCAATTATTTCGATGGCGACAGAGATGCATTCCGGCTTGTGAAGCTTCCGGAGCTTTCGCTCAACGGATTTATAACCGATATTTCTGAACTCCCCGACGGCAATATACTTTTTTTAGTGGCCGGAATCGGATTGTATCAGGTGGATCCTGCCGGCTTGGCCGGAAACGACGGGATACTTGAGGCAAGACGTTTTCAGTTCGGTTTTCATGACGACGGCGGAATAAGTCAGGTGATAAGCCTTGGGAAGGATGGTCTTGCCCTTTCCACGCGAAGCGGAGAGGTGGTGAGGATGCATCCTGACCGTCATGTCGAGATGCTTGCGAAGATTGATGGAAATGTAACGCAGATTTCTCCGGAAGATTCGGGCAGTCTTGTGGTCACGACGCAGTATGAGGCATTCCGTCTTAATCTTGCAAGCCACAGGCTCGACCCTCTTACGGTAGATGGCAATGAGACCATAAAGATTACGGATATACATTCGAAAGGAGGCGTTACGTATTTCGCCACCGGGGGCAATGGACTGTGGTTGGTCAGGAAAGGCTCTGACAGGATCATGCGCGTAGGAGGTCTGCATTCCTCTACCTTTGATCTGTCTTCGCTGAAGATCGGGTCCGTTTTTTCTGACAGATCGGGCAATCTCTGGTTTGGATGCGGTCATAAGGGTCTCGCGATGGCGCCCTTTGACAATGGTCCGTTTTCCTGTAAGTCTCTCAGTGAGATCCTTAGTAAGGAGGGTGGAGCCGAGATGACTGGTATGACTGTCTCCGGTGAGGATATAGTCGTCGGGCTGAACAATGGAAGCGTACTTGTGCTTGATCCTTCGGGATCGGTCAGAAAGGTAAAGGTGTCAAGCGGCGCCCCTGTGACCTCGCTCGCGCTGAATAAAGACGGACGTGTGCTCGTAGGAGTGTCGAGGGAAGGTATATGCAGTCTAGATCCCAAGACCCTTGCCGTCACTGAAGTGGTAAAGCCCTCGAGCCCATATCCCGGGGTAATCATATCGATCGGCAAAGGAGGCGAGATTATCGCAGCATTCAGCGAGTTGGGGGTGTTGCGCTACAATCCCGCTACTAAAGAGGAAAAATGGTTTTATCCCGTGGGCGGAAGCAATCTCCTCTCTTGCTTTTATTATGCGGGAACTGAAACTGCATCCGACGGTAAGGTGTGGATAGGAGGCTACAGTGGTCTTGCTTGCTATGATCCCGCGACCGACGGTCTTGTCCCTATGGACCAGACTCCTTTCCTTAAAGATGTCATAAATGATGTATATTCGACCGATGATGGGGTTATACTCGCTACCGACAAGGGATTGCTTAAATATCGTGACGGAGTAGGTGAGGTCTGGAAAAAGACTATGCTCGACGGTCTTCCCGACAATGGAGTGTGTACTCTTGAACGGGATAATTCGGGAGGTATATGGATCGGCACCATGAATGGGCTTGCCTATTATAAGGATCAGGAATCGGGAATACGTACTATCGGAGGTAATCAGGGTCTTAAAAGAATGGAATACATGTTTTCTTCCAGAATGCCCTCGGGAAAGATCGTGATGGGAAACTATGACAGTCTTGTTTTCTTTGATCCGGATTCCGTAAGGAAATCTTCTTTTGATGGTAATGTGAAAGTCACCGGACTTTTCATCAATGGAAGGCGTCTGATATCCTCAAGGGATTCCGGCGGCTCCAGGGTGCTTGCCGGATCGACCGCCAGTCCGGAGGCGGTGGTCCTTGATCATAAGGACAATTCTCTTGTCATACGGCTCTCGACGATGGATTTCCGTGATGTCTCCGATCTTCGCTACGAATGGCAGATAGACGGGGAGAAGGATCAATGGCACGCCTCTTCACCCGGCGAAAGCCTTATATATCTGCCTCCGCTGTCATCCGGAAATCATGTGATTCGTATCAGGGGATGCGAGAACGATGTGGCTTCCGATGTGTCTGAACTCAAGATCAATGTCAAGGCTCCGTGGTATCTTTCCAATATGGCCTATGCCGGCTATCTAATTGTGCTCTGCATGATCGTTTCCCTTATATATAAGGTGTGGAAGAATAAAAGGGAGGAGGAGATGTATGAGGCGAAGATCCGTTATTTCATGGATATTTCCCATGAGCTACGGTCTCCGGTCACATTGATGATAAGTCCTGTGGAGACTCTTCTCAAGCAAGATCATTCTCCCGAGACCACCTCCCAGCTCCTTACTGTCAGGCGTAATGCCCAGCGTGTGCTTAATCTTGTAGATCAGCTCCTTGATCTGAGAAAGATAGAGAAAGGGAAAATGCGGCTTGTGTTCGCGCCTGTCGAGATCAGGGCGTTTGTGGAGGAACTTGTGGATATGTTCCGTCCTATGGCGGAGGAGAAAGGACTGTCGCTGACGTTCAGCTGTACCTTTGACCGGCTTTGGGTGGATGCTGACAGAGACAATCTCGACAAGATCCTTGTCAATCTTATATCCAACGCGATAAAATACACACCTAAAGGGGGATCGGTCAATGTGGATCTAAGCCGGACGGAAGAGGCTTCCGACACTCCATGCTATGTGATCAATGTCACCGACACAGGCATCGGTCTTGACAATAAGATGCTCTCTCATCTCTTCGAGCGGTTCTACCGCAACAGGGAGCATCATCATGGATATGCGTCGGGCTTCGGAATCGGTCTGGATCTCTGCATGCGGCTCGTGCAGCTGCACAAGGGCGAACTTTCCGCCCGTAACCGTGGCGATGGCGTAAAGGGAAGTGTTTTTACCGTATCGCTTCCGCTCTTGCCGGCGGATCCTGCTAATTCCGAAGGTGTCGGTAGTTCCAAGCGTACGATACTTCCGCAAGTGGTCGCCGGCAGTACGGATAGCCAGAAAGGTGGCAAATCCTCATATCGGTTCCGCGTAATGGTGGTGGATGACGATGAGGAGCTGAGGGAATATGTACGCGCCAATCTCGGAGCCTCCTATAAGGTTACTGCTGTCTCGAGTGCCGAGGAGGCGTTGAAGGAACTCTCGGAGAAACTCCCGGATCTGATCGTGACTGATGTGAGGATGGATGGTGTCGACGGTTTTGAGCTGCTTAAGAGGATCAAGTCAAATATGTCTACACAGCATATTCCGGTAATCCTTTTCAGTTCAGCTAATGATGCGGACTACCGTACCAAAGGGTGGAAACGGGGTGCTGACGGATATCTGGCCAAGCCGTTTACTATCGACGAGCTTGAGGGAATGATTTTTGGGCTGCTTGAGACCCGAAGCAAACTCAAGGGTAAATTCTCCGGCAGTCAGGAGAGCGTCGACCGTATTGTGGCCCCCAAGGTGAAAGGCATGGATGAGGAACTGATGGCAAAGGTCAACCGGTATATCAACGACAATATATCCGAGGCTGCCATGAATGTAGACGCGTTGAGTGAATATGTCGGCCTCAGCCGTTCGCAGCTCCACCGCAGGATGAAGGAGATCGTAGGAGTGGCTCCGAGCGACTATATCAGAAACGTAAAGCTGCGCAAGGCCTGCGAGATGCTTGCCGGTGGAGATGTTGACATCGCGCAGGTGGCCTACTCCCTCGGGTTTAACGCTCAGTCTCATTTCTCGACGCTTTTTAAGAAATATACGGGCCATACGCCTACGGAATACCGTGCTCTCGTCAAGGAGGGAAAGCTTGGTGATGAGAATGCGGAAGAGTTTTAAATGCTGATCTATAATATTGATAATCAACTATGGGGTGACGAATTTAAATCTATATGAGAGAAACGTGATGATATTGTGCAACTAAAAGATAATCATTTGACCTGTATTATAAAGAAAGCAGACGGTCAAATAGATAATTTTGTGGAGTAAACGGCCGACGTGTGAAAAGCTGGGCTTGCACATTACTGTTTTCCTCTAACCTTGAAAATTCCATTAATACCAATATCAAAATTTTTAGCGATGAAAAATGAATACAGACTGCCTCATTACATTGCTTTGCTGCTAATCTTCATCATGACCTCTGCGCTTGCGGCCAGAGCGGATACAGTGAAAGGTAATGTGACTGACGACACCGGAGAGCCACTCATCGGTGTCACCGTAATGGTTGTAGGTATGCCGGGCGGTACGGTTACCGATCTCGACGGAAACTACAGGATCGACGTGCCCAACCCAAAGAAAAACGAGTTGAAGTTTACCTACGTCGGCATGGAATCCCTGAGCGTCAGGGTGAATTCCAGAACAACTGTCAACGTAGTGATGAAAAGCGCTGACTCGGCTCTCGATGAACTCGTGGTGGTCGGCTATGGCCAGCAGAAGAAAGCTTCGGTCGTCGGTGCTATCACCCAGACCTCCGGCAAGGTGCTTGAACGTGCCGGTGGTGTCTCCAGCGTAGGTGCGGCCCTCACAGGTAACCTTCCGGGTGTGATCACCATGGCATCAAACGGTATGCCCGGCGAGGAAGATCCTCAGATCATAATCCGCTCCGCCTCTACGTGGAACGGCAGTGATCCGCTCGTGCTTGTAGACGGTATCGAACGTGATATGGCATCCGTCGACATCTCCTCTATAGAAAGCATCTCCGTTCTCAAGGACGCGTCCGCTACCGCTGTGTATGGTGTGAAAGGTGCTAACGGTGTTATCCTTATCACTACCAAGCGCGGTAAGGAAGGCAATGCGGTTGTCACCGCGAAGGTGAACATGACCGCCAAGGTGGCTTCAAAGCTTCCTAAGAAATTTGACGCTTACGATACATTCTATCTGATGAACAGCTCGATCGAGCGAGAAGCCGCCCTCAACCAGATGGGCTGGGGCGACTACACTCCGGTAGATATAATCGACAAGTATCGTCATCCGGCCAATATGGAGGAATGGGACCGTTATCCCAATACAGACTGGGAGGATGCCCTCTTTAAGAAAAGCGCTTTCTCCTACAATGCCTCCGTTTCCGCTTCCGGCGGTACTAAGCTCGTGAAGTATTTCGCTGCCGCTGACTTCACCCACGAAGGTGACCTCTTCAAGCAGTATGACAACCATCGTGGTTATAAGACCGGATTCGGCTACAACCGTATCAATGTCCGCTCTAACCTCGACTTCACACTCACCAAGACCACTGAGCTGACTGTAAACCTCTTCGGATCTAACGCGACCCAGAAGACTCCGTGGGACTACAACGGCGACGGTAACTCCTACTGGGGTTCTGCCTACAAGTCGGCTCCTGACGCGATGCGTCCTATATATTCAAACGGAATGTGGGGCTGGTACGCTCCGCGTGACGCGGACGTGCCCAACTCCGTAAGGATCCTTGCCACCGGTGGCGACAAGACTTCCACTACCACACGTATCAACAGTGACCTCGCCCTCGTGCAGAAACTTGATTTCGTGACCAAGGGACTCAGCTTCCGCGCCAAATTAGCTCTTGACTATAGATTCAAGGAGGCTAACCGCGGTATCAACGACCAGTATCATGAGGGTCAGCTCTATTGGGTCAATCCTACTACCGGCGATGAGCACCCGAAGAATCCTGATCCGCAGAGCGGTCTTGACGTGACCGTCAACCCGATTCTCTGGGGTTATCAGGCAGGTTCTGTCGATGTCAACCAGACTTTCAGAAGACTTTATTACTCATTCCAGTTTGACTACAACCGCTCTTTCGGTCAGAATGAGGTTTCTGCGCTGGCTCTCTTCAGCCGTGAGAAGACCACAGGCGGTAGCTCTTTCCCCGTCTATCGTGAAGACTGGGTGTTCCGTCTCACCTACAACTGGGCCTACCGTTACTTCGCCGAGTTCAACGGCGCATACAACGGCTCCGAGAAGTTCGGTCCGAAGAAGCGTTTCGAGTTCTTCCCCTCAATGTCTATTGGCTGGATGCTTTCCAATGAACCTTTCATGGCATGGGCTACCGAAAACAATGCTCTTACCTCCTTTAAGATCCGTGCTTCTGTAGGTAAGGTCGGCGATGACCATGCAGGCGGCCGTCATCTTTATCGCACTCAGTACAGCTATGGCGGAAATGTTCAGATGGGTACTATCAACCCGCAGAACTCTCCTTATACATTCTACACTATCTCCCGTCTCGGCAACGAGAACATCTCCTGGGAAACCGTAGAGAAGCAGAACATCGGTGTTGACTATTCATTCCTCGGTGGTATGTTTGCCGGTTCGGTCGACTTCTTCCGTGATAAACGTACCGACATTATCCTTACGGGCGACCAGCGTTCCTCCATCCCCTCTTACTTCGGTGCTGAGGCTCCTACAGCCAACCTTGGACGCATGGATAGCCACGGCTACGAACTTGAGCTCCGTTTCAACAAGCAGATCGGTAAGGACATGCGTGTATGGGCCAACCTCAGCATGACACACGCCACGAATGAGGTTAAGTTCCGTGATGACCCGGCCCTGAAGCCCGCATATCAGAAATATGCCGGCCATGAATGGGGACAGGTGACAAGCTATCTCGACCACGGCAACCTCACTTCATGGGACGACGTGCTCGGTAGCACTGTCTGGAACACCGGCAACGACTTCAAACTCCCCGGCGACTACAATGTCATCGACTTCAACGGTGACGGTGTGATCAATACTGAGGACAAGGCTCCTTACGGATACTCTACTACTCCGCAGAACACATACAACGCTTCTCTCGGTTTCGAGTGGAAGAACTGGAGCATCTTCGCTCAGTTCTATGGTGTATCCAACGTAATGCGCTATGTCAAGTACCCGACCTTCCGTTCTACCGCACATGTGGCTTATGACGAAGGTGAGTACTGGACTCCTTTCAACGGCGCCGTTCTTCCGCAGCCCCGTTGGGGAACAACTATCGATGAATGCGCCGATGGTACACGCTATCTCTACGACGGCTCTTACGTGCGTCTGAAAAACGTCGAGATCTCCTATGAGTTCCAGGGCAGATGGATGGCCAAGGCCGGTCTCAAGTCGCTTCGCCTCTATGTCAACGGCAACAACCTCTTCATGTGGACCAAGATGCCTGATGACTGCGAGCGTGGAAGTTCCGGCGACGGTGTCTATCCTTCCTTCAAGCGTTTCAACGTAGGTATCGACCTGACTCTTTAATATAGAGAATCAAGATCATTTTCTAACGATTCATGAAATTCCTAAATATGAAAATTTCCAAATATATTTTAATGCTGGCTCTGGCCGCCTCATCGGTAGGTGTGACTTCCTGCACCGACTATCTCGACAAGGCGCCTAACAGTGACATCGACGAGTCGGTTCCCTACCAGAACTTCCGAAATTTCCAGGGATTCGTGGAGGAGATGTATGATTGTATGCCCGTTATCTCAAACAACGAGTATCATACCACCTTCAACTATGGCGAGGAAGACTACTGGGAGCCACAGGAGACCCGTCTTTTCGCCCGTAGTCTTGACTATGGCGACTACTGGGGCTATACCACATGCTATTACTCTTATCCCAATACGTACTGGAACGACCCCATGAACCGCCGTCGCTACAGGGCAAATATCTGGGCAAACGCCTGGTATGCCATCAGAAAGTGTAACATCGGTATCTCAAAACTCGACCAGCTCGTAGACGCCTCCCAGGAGGAACGCGACCTTATCGAAGGCCAGCTTTACTTCTTCCGTGCATTCTACCATTATATGGTGATGGAATGGTGGGGCGGTGTTCCCTATATCGATTATGCCATCGGTCCTGACGAGACCATCACTCTCCCCCGCGAGACATGGCAGGCATGTGCCGACAAGTGTGCGGATGACTTCCAGAAAGCAGCCGACCTCCTTCCCGTAGACTGGGACAACACTTCAGCCGGTAAGACAACTCTTGGCAACAACAACATGCGCGCCAACAAGATCATGGCTCTCGCTTATAAGGGAAAGGTACTTCTTTGGGCCGGCAGCCCTCTGATGAACTGGGATTCACATGAGCGCAACAATGCTTACGCTGTTTATGACGAGGCTTATTGTAAGAAAGCAGCCGACGCTCTTGGTCAGGCACTTAAGATCACTGAGGAGACCGGAAGATACGCGCTTCTCCCGATCGATCAGTTCAACGATCTTACGCTTGTGTTTAACTCCAAGGCTCTTCCCGGCGGAACCGAGACTATCCTTCAGGAGAACATGCGCGACTATGGCGGCCGCTGGTCTTGGAACATGAATACCGACTTCCGTCCGCAGTCTCATATCAGCGCAGGTATCAAGTGCTGGCCTACCGCCAACTATTCCAACTATTTCGGTATGGCCAACGGATACCCGATCGAGGATTCTACCGTTGCCGACAGCCAGTCAGGCTATGATCCCGAATTCCCTTGGCGTGACCGTGACCCGCGCTTCTACAAGACTTATGTATTTGACGGCGAGTTCTGCGGAACAGGCGGTGAAGGTAAAGTCGCCAATCTTTTCACCGGTGGTGACGACCGTGAGGGTGCTAACCCGCAGAAGGGATGTTACACCGGCCTCATGAACGCGAAGCTCTGCCTTAAGACCTGCCACAACGGAAACGTACGCGACCAGTGGGCATGTATCATCTCACTCATGCGTCTTGCAGATGTATATCTTCTTTATTCGGAGGCTACCGCAGTCGGTTACGGCGTGAAGCAGACTGCTTCCGGTTACGGCAAGACCGCGGAAGACGCGATCAATGTGGTCAGAGACAGAGCAGGCGTAGCGCATGTACTTCCTAAGTTTACCGATACTAAGGATAACTTCCTGAGCGAGATCCGCCGCGAACGCGCCGTTGAACTTGCTTTCGAGGGTCTTCGTTTCCATGACCTCCGCCGCTGGATGCTCATCACTCAGAGACCTTATACTCTCAAGACCGGTTTCCAGTTCGACCGTGGCCCCGGCTTTACTCAGGGATCGACTGAAAACAAGGTGTTCAACCTGCGTGAAGAGGTATTGCGCGAGCGCAATTTCACAAGCCGCCACTATTGGCTGCCGCTTCCCAACAAGAACGATACATATCTCTATGAGGGCTTCGAGCAGAACCCGGGATGGTAAAATTTTCGTCTCACATTTTTACAAGAAACAACAATGAACACAAAACTTCATATAGGTTTAACAGCTCTCGCACTGTCGCTCTGCAGCATTCCTGCATGGGCTCAGGCTGAAGAGCAGGACAGCCTGGTAAATATTGCTTTCGGTAAGATCGACAAGAGAGACGTGATTACTGCCTCCTCATTTGTCAATATCAACGATATAAGCAAAAAGAACGCCAACAACAGTCCGCTCTCTGACGTGGCTACTCATGTCGGCGGCTACAACGGCAATATCTGGGGCCAGGGACCTCTGGTGCTCATCGACGGTGTGCCCCGCGACGCATCTCTCGTCAAGGCTTCTGAGGTGGAAAGCGTTTCAATCCTGAAAGATGCTACTGCCGTTGCCCTCTACGGCAGCCGTGGCGCCAAGGGCGTTGTGCTGATCACCACTAAAAGAGGTAAGGAAGCTCCGATGAAGATCGATGTGCGCGCCAACGTAGGTGCCATGCTTCCCAAGTCTTATCCGAAGTATCTCGACGCCGCCACATACATGAACCTCTACAATGAGGCTTGCGTCAACGACGGAAAATCGCCCCTCTATGATCAGGCTACAATCTACAACACGGCGATGGGTGTGAATCCATATAGATATCCTGATATTGATTTCTATTCATCCGACTATCTGCGCGACTTCGTGACCACTGCCGACATCACCGGCGAGGTATACGGCGGAACAGAGAAAACAAAGTATTATCTGAACTTAGGTCTTGATTATACCAACGACCTTGTCAAGTATGGCGAACATAATAAGTCTAATACTTTCAATTTCAACGTTCGAGGCAATGTCGACATGACCATTGCAAAATGGCTCACTGCCACCACCAATGCTGCAATTATTGTCAGCGATAACTACAGTGGACGCGGAAGCTTCTGGGGTGATGCCGCATCCTTGCGACCCAACTGGTTCTCTCCATGGCTTCCTGTAAGCATGATGGATCCAAATAACTCGTCAATTCAGGACTACGTCAATACGAGCACTCACCTTGTTAATGGACAGTATCTGCTTGGTGGTACTACTTCCAATCAGAGCAATGCATTCTCAGAGGCGCTTGCTGCAGGTTATACCCGCCAGAAATACCGTAAGTTCCTTTTTGACCTTACTTTGAACGCTGATCTTTCCGGCCTGACCAAGGGTCTTTCATTCAAAGGGGCTTTCAGTGTCGACTACAACGCCCATTATTCCGAGGCTTATGCTCAGTCATACGCTGTATACCAACCGACTTGGGCAAAAGTTAACGGTCAGGACATGATTATAGGGCTCAACAAAATTAATGAGGACAAGTCTTCTACAAACGAGTATGTAGGACAGTCCACCTATCACCAGACAATGATGTTCAGCGCCCAGTTCGACTATGCGCGCTCCTTCGCTGATGCACACAATGTCAACGCCACTCTCGTAGGATGGGGCTATCAGCAGCATCTTTCGGCCGATGACGGCCACTCCGGAGAAGGCGGCTACCACCGTCCGAGCAACGTCAACGCAGGTCTGAGGGTTGATTACAACTACAAGCATCGCTATTACGTCGACCTCACCGGCGCACTTGTACACTCTTCAAAGCTCCCGGAAGGAAAACGTAATGCTTTCTCGCCTGCTGTATCGGTAGCGTGGAATCTCGCCAACGAGAACTTCATGGAATCCTCCCGTACTTGGCTCGACGAATTCAAAATCATGGGTTCTTACGCCAACCTTCATCAGGATCTCGATATCAGCGACTGGTATCTATATAAGGCCGACTATCAGTTCTCTCCGTCAAGCGGATGGTATCAGTGGGCCGACGGCACTGTCGGTGGTTCTACTTCCACTTCCAAGAGAGGTGAGAACAATGAGCTTACATTCATTACTCGCAAGGAATTCCGTGTGGGCCTTGATGCGACTCTCTTCAACGGCCTCCTGAACGTGAACGCCAACTGGTTTAACCAGACCACCAACGGTCTGCTCACCCAGGGTGCAAGTACTATCTACCCGTCATTCTACAGCTCCGGTACAGGAAACTTCCTGCCTTATATCAACTATAATAAGGACGAACGCACAGGTATCGACTACACCGTAAATATCAATAAGGAGTTCGGCGACTGGAGCTTCTCTCTCGGTCTTGTAGGCATGTACTTCAATTCAAAGGCAAAACTCCGCGATGAAGTATGGGAAGAGGATTACCTTTACCGTCAGGGCCATGCTCTCGACGCTTCCTGGGGATACGTATGCGAAGGTTTCTTCCAGTCTGAAGATGAGATCGCTTCCTCTCCCAAGCAGGCCTTCGGCGGCACGGTTCGTCCCGGCGACCTCAGATATAAGGATATCAACGGCGACAACGTGATCGACTCGAAAGACCAGGTAGACCTCGGCAAGATGGGCTGGAGCTCTGCTCCTTATGTCTACGGCCTTAACCTCACCGCCAAGTACAAGCACTTCACCCTTTATCTGTCCGGCACCGGAGTGCAGGGCGCGAAGTTCTACAAGAGCGACGGTTACTACTGGCTGCGCGGCACAAGCAAGTTCTCGGAGATGGCACTCAACCGCTGGACTCCCGAGACCGCTGCAACAGCTACTTTCCCGCGCCTCACTACCGAGAACGGAGACAATAACTACCAGAACTCCACTTTCTGGCTCTCTAAGGGCGACTGCTTCCGTCTTGATAATCTGCAGCTGACCTATGACTTCACCAACCTCGGCAAGTGCTTCATCCACGGCATAAGCGTTTATGCCGGCGCTTACAATCTCTTCACAATCTCCAAGGAAAGGGAGCATCTGGAAAGAAGCCTTTATGGTCCGCAGTTCCGTACCATCTACATTGGTTGCAAACTTAACATGTAATTATCTGAAGTAGTATGAAAAAACTATTATATACAATATTGGCGGTGGCTTCACTCGGTCTCACAAGCTGTGACGACCTCTTTGAACCTGCCAAGCAGAACTTCAAGGATCTTGGCCAGATGGAGACGGAGCCTGACTTCGCCATGGGATTCCTTACAAGAGCTTACAGCTCCCTTTCAGGCTACTATACCAATACTGAGTATGCCACCGACAATGCCGTGGTAAACCAGAACAGCGAGGGTTTCCGTACTATGGCTACCGGCGGATGGACAGCGTCGACCTGGACCGGTATCAACGAATGGTCTGGCGCCTATACCGGCATCCAGTACATCAACCAGTTCCTCACCAAGATCGATGATGTGGAATGGAGTGCGGATCCGGAGAGATGCAAGATGCTGTCGGTGCGTCTTCGTGGCGAGGCTTACGGCCTGCGTGCCATCCTCCACTATCAGCTCCTGAAGGCTCATGCCGGATATAACGATGCCGGAGAGCTTCTCGGCGTTCCGTATCTTGAAAGCTATCTCGGCGCCAACGATGACATGAATGCCGCCATGACACGTCCGTCGTTCAGTTATTGTGTCGATAAGATTAAGGCTGACCTTAATCAGGCCATCGAGATCCTGCCTCTCGACTATGAGGACCTGGCTGAGGTGCCTGAGAAATACACTCAGTATACAACTGATGTTGCGGTCTACAACCGCACGATGGGCGCTCACTTCCGTCAGCTTGTCAGCGGCCGCATCGCACAGGCCTACCTTTCACGCCTTACTTTGCTCGCAGCCAGCGATGGATTCGGAAACACCGTCTCCTGGGCTGACGCCGCAAAGGCTTCCGCCGATCTTCTTCAGGAAAATAACGGCCTCGATGGTGTGAAGAATGGTTCTTACGAGTATTATATAGCTAAATACGCCGACAGTCTCAAGGAGGGTGTCAACCCTGATGAAATAATCTGGCGTGAGAATGTGGCTGACAACAACAATACTGAATCAGACAACCTTCCCCCGAGTCTTAACGGCAATGGCCGGATGAATCCTTCTCAGAATCTCGTTGACGCATTCCCCACCATCAGCGGTTATCCTATAAGCGTTGCGGAAGATTATGATCCCGCAAATCCTTATGCCAACCGCGACCCACGCTTCAGTGCCTACATCATCTATAACGGAGCCGGTAAAGTGGGTGTCGACAATAAGACGATATCTACTGTAAGCGGAACTACCGACGGTATCGGCGGAGTAGAGCAGCGTTCTTCCCGTACAGGCTACTACATGAAGAAACGTCTCCGCATGGATGTGAACTGTACTGCAGGTTCTACCACAACCAAGCCGCATTATAATCCCCGCGTCCGCTATACTGAGATTTATCTCAATTATGCCGAGGCTGCAAACGAGGCATTTGGTCCTAAGGCAGACGGAGGCAACGGATTCTCCGCCTACGACGTGATCAAGGCTATCCGCCAGCGTGCCGGTGTAGGCGCATCCAATGGCGACGCCTATCTTGAGGAGTGTGCGGCTTCCAAGGAAAAGATGAGGGAACTCATACGCAATGAACGTCGTATTGAGCTCTGCTTTGAGAACTCGCGCTTCTGGGATCTCCGTCGCTGGAAGCTCAATCTCAACGAAACTGTCAAAGGCATCGACTGGAAGGCAGACGGCACATATGAGATTATCGACGTGGAGACCCGCGATTTCGATGACTATATGGCCTATCCTCCGATTCCTCAGTCTGAGATACTTAAATTCAGCAATCTCCAGCAGAATAAAGGCTGGCATTAATACTGCAATAATCTGATCAATCTTATGAAACGTAAATTTATAATTCCCACATCTCTGGCTGCTCTGGCTCTGATGACTGCCTGCCATAACGGAGAGAATGAATTCTCCGATTTCGACTATCAGACAGTATATTTTGCCAATCAGTACGGTATGCGTACCGTTGAGCTTGGCACTGACGAGAATGTCGATCTGACCTCCGACAATAACCATGAGGTCAAGATCGTCGCCGCATGGGGTGGAGGCTACACCAACAGGAAGAATGTTATAATCGATTTCGTAGTCGATCCTTCTCTCGTGGATGGATTCTACTTCAAGGATACCGACCAGCTCGTGGAGGTGATGCCTGAGGACTACTATACCATCGAAGATACGCAGATCCGTATTCCTTCCGGACAGATCAACGGAGGAGTCAAGGTGCGCCTCACCGATAAGTTCTTTGCCGACAGAAAGGCTGTGGGTAGCTGCTACGTGATTCCGGTCCGCATGACTGATGTGGCGGGTGCCGACAGAATCCTTACCGGAACCCCGGCTGAGGAGAATCCGGTGCTGACCAACGACGCGCATTGGTCGGTACAGCCAAAGAACTTCATACTCTACGGCGTCAAGTTTGTGAATCCATGGCATGGACAGTACCTTCGCAGGGGCGTGGACAATGCTACTGTCGACGGACAGGTCTCAAGTCTTGTCCGCCATAGTCAGTATGTGGAAAACGATGAGGTGGTTGACCTCTCTACTTCCGCCTATATGGAAGATGTGCTTCCTATCAAGGTGAAGGATGCTGCTGGTACTGACCATACCGTCAATGTCGTCCTTACATTTGCTGATGACAATTCCTGCACACTCTCTTCCGCAACCGAAGGCGCTACAGTGTCCGGTTCCGGTAAATTCGTGAGCAAGGGAGAGAAGCAGAGCCTTGGCGGAAAGGATCGTGACGCCATCTATCTTGACTACACTTTGGACATGCCTGCCGGCAATCTGAAGTTTGAGACAAAAGACACTCTCGTGCTCCGCACACGCAATGTCTATGGTTCCCAGGCTTTCAGCATCGAAAGAAAATAACCCTCAAAATTTGTAAGTATGAAAAAGTCGTTTATTTACACTCTGCCCGCACTCGCCCTGGTAATGGCTTCTTGTGCCCATGGCTATGAGGGTGATTTCAAAATGGACAAGCCGGAGAGCGTAGAGCTTGACGAGCAGATATCTGCCTATGGCGTTCTTTCAGATTATTCCTCGCAAGCCGGAATCACTCTGGGTGTGGCCGTTGATCCCGATGCGTTTGCATCACAGGGACTCGCATACAGTATCGTCAAGACTAATTTCGGTGAGGTTGAGAGTGCGGTGAGCATCACTCCATCCGCATTGAAGAATGATGAGAATGTATATGATTTCACTCCGCTTTCAAATCTTGTAGAGACAGCTGATAAGGCCGGTGTCAACGTTTTCGGTCCGGCTCTTTGCTCCGATGTCAATATCCCTGCTTTCTATCTGAATTCCCTGCTTGATGACGTGGTGATTCCTTACGAGCCATGGAATGAGATGATCCTCATGTATGATTTCGAGAGCGATGCTATAGGCACTAAATATGCATCGCAGAAGAAAGCTGTAGGCAGTGTCAATGTTGCTGTAATGGAGGATCCCCTCGGCCAGCAGGGCAAGGTTCTTGGCGGCACTAAGCTGACTATGGACATTCCCCTTGTTGAGATTACTCTTCCTGAAGGCTCTACGCTTGCTGACGTATCGAGAGTGACCTTGAAATGTCTCTTGCTTGAGGGAACTCCTACTTCGGCAAGAATCCAGATTGAGTCGTCCGGATTGAACGATAAGACCAATCCGTATTCAACCAAAGGAAAATGGCAGGATTTTATCTTCGATCTGTCTAACATCAAGTTCAAGGAGTCTGAGCTTAAGGCTAACAAAGTCAAGCTTGCAGTCGGAGCATATGGTTCAGGTGTAAGCTGCTGTATCGATGATATCACGATCCGTCTTGAGCACCCGACCGGTGATGACACTGTGATTGTGAAGACTCCTGAGGAGAAGACTCAGATTGTCAATGAGCAGCTCTACAAATGGGTTGACGGTATCACAGACATATGCGCGGCTTCCGTAAAGGATTATATCATCTTTGATCAGCCCTTTGAATCTGTGAATTCAAAATTCATATGGAGCGATTATCTTGGTGATGGATATCTCGCGGATGTGCAGAAAGCTGTTGTCGCCAAAGCCGGAGCTGACGCTAAGTTCTATGTGAGCCAGAGTCTCTCTGTCAGCGAAGACATGCCTGCTGAAGCGGATGCTCTCAAGGCTGAGATTCAGAAACTCGAAAGCCGGGGCGTGAAGATCGACGGTGTCAATATCGTTCTTAATTCTTCATATAGCTTTGATGCCTCGGCTCAGGCTGATAATGACGCGAATACCGTGGCTGCTATCAGGAGTCTTGCATCGTTCGGTAAGCCTGTAAGAATCTCTTCACTTAAGGTCAATGTTTTCAACGAGAATGGTGCACAGGCCAATCCGGTCAATCTGTCGGTGGAGCAGCGTAAGGCAGTAGGAGAGTACTATAATCTTATAATAAGCACCTTCCTTGCCGAGCTTGGAAATAATGCCAAGACCATCTCCTTCTCGACTTTACAGGATACAGCCACCGATGTCGCTCCGTGGCAGCAGAACGGCAACCGCAGCTTTGTCTACGAAGGTATCGTAAAAGGCCTTTCCAAATAAATAGGGGTATGGACGCACGCCTGTGCGTCCAACCCTAAACCTCCTCAACCATTTAAACAATTAAACGTTTAAACGCTTAAACAATTAAACATTTAAGCAATTAAACCTCTTAAACCTCTTCAACCATTTAAACTTTGTAAAACAAACAATACTATTTATTAACCTTAAAAGAATTTCTTATGAATTTTCATTATCTGAAATCCTTATCAGTCGTAGCGCTGGCCGGCATGTTCGCAGCTAATGCATATGCCGAGACTCTTTCTGAAGAGTTAGTTATAGATTTCACTCAGAAAGAAGTTGGCTTCAAGCTCAACTCATTCTGGGGTGGCCCGAACGACAACATGGCTGTTGTTGAGACCGAAGAGGGCAACCTTCTTTTCATCAACGGTGTCACTGTCGGTGAGGATGGAACTCCGGCTGTCAATGAGGCCGGCTTCCCTTCCTGGAGCACAATGGCCCGCTATGAGAATCTGGCACTTCCTGCTGGTTTCAACTTCTCAAACATCCAGATGATCGAGCTTGAGTATAAGCCTACTCAGGCTGACAATGTGCCGTTTGCCATTCAGCTTAGAAACGCAACCGATCCCTTGTATTTTGAAGGTGACATCGTTGTAAACGAATGGAACACTTTGGTGTTCGACCCGACAGCGTTCACTACAGGTGAAGGAACTGATGTATATGCCGGTACTCCTTCTATCTTTGATTTCTGTATGGGTGCCAACGGCTCTACAAACTACTATATCAAGAGCATTACTTTCTATCTTGAGAAAGAAGTTACACAGCGTGAGAAAGACGAGGCAGCTCTTGATAAGTCTAAAGCTGCATTAGTTGAGTTCAACTTCGACAACTGGGAGGTTTCCGGTGAAGGTGAAGATGGTGGATACTTCTCTCCCTATCTTGGATCAAACGGTGGCGGTATTAACCGTCCTGATATGATCATCGACAAGGGTCCGGATGACTATAACAACAATTGTGCTCATATCATCTATTCCGGCTGGACTTGTATTTTCATCACTGAACCTGTAATCGTACCCGAAGGCTACACTGCTGATGATCTCCGTCTTGTGGAATATGACATATATGAGACTGATATTCCGGGTGAGGACTACACTAATGGTAATTCTTCCGGTGCAAGAAACGGTTCTCCTCTCATCCGTATCAAGGATGTATATCCCTGGGGATGGCATCCGGTTGGTGACGGCACTGCTGCCGGTAACGCTCCGCTTGCTTCTGTCAACGAATGGTATCATGTTGAATTCCGTCCTTCAGCTTTCGAATGGAAAGAACGCGATTTCAAGGAGAATGTACTTGATGAAAATGGCGAACCTCTTCTTGATGACAATGGCGAGAATGTTCAGAAAGATACTCATTGGGATGTAGAGCAGGTTCAGCAGGAATTTAACAAATTTACTTCTTTCTATATCTCTATCGGCTTCTTCCCCTGCAACGCTCAGACTTATGTCGACAACGTGAAGCTCTGGTTCCAGAAAGGTCTCGAAGACAATGCTGTTGAAGGCATCCAGGCTGTTAAGGGCAACGGTATCATGTACAACATCTACGGCCAGCCCGTTAATGACAACTACCGCGGCATCGTTATCAAGGACGGTAAGAAGTATATCAAGAAGTAATTGATAGATTCTTATTTCAGCATTTTATATTTTGACTACTGCCCATACTAATGGGCAGTAGTTTTTTGTATGTATCTGATCAATTTAAGGCCCCATTTTTCATGAGATGGACCTTAAGTATATTGTGCCCCCACTGACGTTT
>JAIEBK010000067.1 GCA_029070945.1 Muribaculaceae bacterium | reverse complement strand
AGGGGTTATGGATCTTTCTCGTTTTATTAAGCAATCGTAGGTTTGGGTAGGACCCGGACAAAATTAAGATAGAATATAAAATCAGGAATTCAATATCGGGAGGTGAGGGTGTATGTTCAAAATTTACCGGAAGATGTTAACATGTCGCAAAAAAATGAGAATTGAGAATTATAAAATCCTTTAACGATAGGCGAGTATGATTGCAAATTCAATTCTCAGAGCCTTACGGACCGGGTATTCTGCTTCGAAATAGTTGGAAATAAGCATATTATATATGATTAAATTTTGCAAATTTTCAAATCCAATCAGACTTAAAAACTCCCAAATGCCTGTATCCGGTCATATTTGGTCAATTTTTCCGATTTCTTGGATCAACTCAAAATAATAGGGTAGGATAGGGATGGTCAAAATGGGAACAAAAAGTAGTAAACTATAATTAGATGTTTGAGTGTTTGCAAATGAAGTTTGCAAAATGTAATTTGCATTTCATAATAATTCCAAATATGAAATAATATTGCATTCTAAAATTCAAATATGCAAACCAACGTTCTATATAGGGGTAGTGGTGTATTTGCAAATTCACAAAGATAAATGTTTGCAAAATCATGAAAAATGACATTAACTTTTATTAATAATTTTAATATATGGTACTATATCAATTATTTATACGTGATATTTCATATATATTTGAGAAATCTTAAAGATATTTTTCGAAGAAATTAATATTATATATGAATATCCCCATAATATTGAATATTGCCCTTATACCACATATGGATAGCGTTTGGAAGTTAAGTAAATTGCAAAAACATAATTTGCAATTTGCAAATATTAGTCATTGTTGTTTTGATTTGCAATTTAAAAATCTAAATTTAAAAATTCATAATATAAATTTGTAATTTGCATTTTTTTTTGTAACTTTGCAAAGTAATAATCATTATGCAAATATAGCAATTATGGAGGAAAAATTCGCCACTCGTCTAAAACTCTTCATGGAGAGTATCAACGTGCCATCGGGTCAATTCGCCGATATGTGCGATATTCCTCGACCCTCATTTTCGCAATTGCTTACCGGACGTAACCAGAAGGTAAGTGATGTTCTTATCCGTAAGATACATTTAGCATATCCGGAGCTGTCTGTTTCATGGCTTATGTTCGGTGAGGGTCCGATGTTGACTTCTCAGCTCCGTAAGGAAGAAAATAATGATAAAGGATCCGGTAAATCTCCAGATGAATCTTCAAATCCTAAGGATTCTCCTATAGAGGGCATTAATTCATCTGGATATTCAAATGTCAACGCCTTAACTCATCCGCAAAATTCATCTAATAATAATATATATCAACAACTTGAGGAGAATAAAAAAATACTCGAATTACAATTGCAAATAGAAAAAATGCAGAAAAATCCTCGTCGTGTGGCTCAGATCACCGTGTATTATGACGATTCTACCTTCGAAACGTTTATTCCATCGAAGTAAATTCCATTTAGATATTCTATTTTTTATATATATTATTTGAATCTTGAATTTTTTTCAAGATTTATAAATTCTGCATAATTAATGTATAATCCGTATTATGTTAAATAGGCATTCCACGAAGCTTTTATCATACTTTGCCGGGTAATCACCTCACCTTCTCATCACTGAATCTTAAGTTTTATGCGAGAATCTGAGATTTCAATATTCGTTATCATTTATCTATTGTTATTAAAATATGGAAATCTCAGAAAAGACAGTAAATTTCATTAAGGAGCATCTAAAGGATGATCCAAATGGTCTTAGACTTAAGTATAGCGGAAAATCCGAAATGATGGACATTCCTATTGATTTTGCTTTGCTTCAGATCGAGGCCAGAAGAAAAGCTCAAAAAAAGATTCCGACATATCTTGCGAATCCCTTTTTTATTATTCCGGATACTCTCGCTTCTGAACAAGCCACTAATGAGACCATAGCTCAATTCCATTCTTCTTTAGTGAAAACCGGAAGTCGTATCCTTGATCTTACGGCCGGACTTGGCATAGATGACCTTACATTCGCTAAAAATGGCATGACGGTGACTGCATGTGAGATAGATGTGAAGAAATCGGAAGCATTGACACATAATGCGGGAATATTGGGACTTAAAGAAAGATTAACGGTAATCAATACTGACTCTATGGATTTTGTCAGCAAATGCAATAACCATTATGATGTGATTTTTTCCGATCCTGCAAGGCGATCCACGACAGGCCGTCGATTGCATGCTCTATCTGATTGCCAGCCGGACATATTGAAAGGTATGGATACAATTATGCAATTGACTGACAGACTATTAATAAAGAGTTCCCCTCTACTTGACCTAAAGCTTATACGAGACACTGTCGATAATCTGAATCATATATATGTAGTCTGTCATAAAGGAGAATGTAAGGAAGTTCTTATAGACATAAGGAAAGGGCATGATTTCTCCGGTGTAACTGTTGCAGATATTGATTCGAAGGGTATAATATCGACATTTGAATGTCACCTCTCTCCTACTTCTGAAGCGTCCGTACTTAAGTATGCAGATAGGAATACTCCTATGGATTACAGGTATCTGTACGAGCCAAATGCCGGGATCATGAAGACCGGCGCATGGGAGGAACTGTCACAGGAGTTTCCTGATCTCTGGAAAGCCGATCAAAACACTCACCTATTCTTCTCAGACACTCTTTTCAGGCACTTCCCGGGACGAACACTCGAAATACTTTCTCGACTTGATAAAAAGACTCTTAAGGCAATGAAAGGGAAAAAATGTAATATTGTAGCGCGTAACTATCCGCTTTCAGCTCCTGATATCGCTAAAAAATACTCTCTTATACCTGGCGACACAACTTTTCTCTATGCGATGAGATATAAAGGAACTCCAATATGCCTGCTTGCTGAATCCATCAGCAAATAGAAGCCAATTCCACGATAACGGAATCTGACAGCAGAATTGCCTTTTCATTAAGACTGATATGGTTCTCGGTTATGGATATCAGTCCTTGTTTCGATAGAAACCGGCATTTTTTAATCAGTTTTTCAAGCATAGTGTCATTGAATCGGGATCTGAATTCATGTATAGGAATTCCTTCTCTCATCCTCATGCGAGTCAAAATATATTCCTCGATTAATTCCTCGTCTGAAAGGGTCTCTTTCTCTATGATCTCTCCCCTATGACTGATAATCAAGTCATCCGACCAATAGTCTATATAGCCCCTGAGATCCGCTCTGTTGGATTTTCTTTCATGCTTCCCGTCATAACTATGGGCAGAGGGACCAAGGCCGATATATGGCTTCTGGAGCCAATATGAAGAATTATGTATGCTTCTATGCCCAGGCAGGGCGAAGTTGCTTATTTCATAATGGTCGTAACCATTATCGGCAAGCTTTTTGATCAGCAATAGAAACATTTCTTCCGACAATTTCTCGGCGGCCTCCTTAATCCTACCTTGATTGCGAAGAGTCGTAAGCGCCGTTCCGTCCTCATACATAAGAGCATAGCATGAGATATGCTCCGGACGAAGCCGCAATGCCGTTTCAACATCATTTCTCCAGCTATCCAAAGTCTGACCCGGAAGCCCGAACATTAAGTCTATCGAAATATTGTCAAATACCTTCCTTGCAAGTTGATATGCACGCAATGCAGTCTTGTGGTCATGGCTGCGTCCTATAGAGGCAAGGGATTTATCGTCAAAAGTCTGAATTCCTATGCTCAGACGATTGACTCCCGCATTCTTCCAGAGCTCGAGCATAACGTCATTTACATCATCCGGATTCACTTCTAAGGTAAATTCAACAACTTCCGTAAAATAGGGAGCGAGAGCATCGCATAAGCGAATGAACTCTTCTCCCGGCATAAGGGATGGCGTGCCCCCTCCGAAGTAAACGGTTCGGAGGGGCCACGCCATCTCGTCTTTTCTTGTTATAAATTCGTTTATTAATGCATCGACATATCTTTTCCAGTCTGCTATTCGCCCTCCAGCACTGAAAAAGTCGCAGTACAGACACTTCTTCCGGCAATAAGCGACATGGATGTATAGGCCTCCTTCTTCAGGAATATACTGTATATCAATGCTATCAGACATGAGTGTTTATAGAGCAAGTAACTCTATGATCCTGTCACGGGCAGCCGAGAGGCCATCTGCATCCTTACCGCCGGCCTGGGCGAAGAATGGCTGTCCGCCGCCACCGCCCTTGATCAGTTTTGCTGCCTCACGTACGATCTGGCCGGCATTTGTACCGTTCTTTACCATATCGTCAGAGAGCATAACGGTAAGAAGCGGTTTCTTATCCGGCGAAATTGTCGCTGCTACAAACACCGTGTGCTCAGGGCTTTTCTTCCTTACTGTAAACGCTATGTTCTTAACCATGTCAGGAACTCTCACACCTATTAATTCCACAACCTTCACACCATTCACATCCTTTGCTTTCTGAATAAGTTCTGTAGCGAGATTGTCAATACGTTCCGCCATAGCTTCCTCAACCTGCTTGCGCAGATCGCTGTTTTCCTTCAAAGCCTTCTCCACGGAAGCTTTGAGATTACCGGTAGCTCCGAGAAGTTCCGACAGACCTACGGTGAGATCCTGGAAATCATCAATCATCTTCTCTACACCTGCTCCGCTGACAGCCTCAATACGTCTGATACCGGCGGCAATACTACTTTCGGAAATAATACGGATCATACCTATATTGCCGGTATTGGCGACATGAGTGCCACCACAGAGTTCTACGGAATCACCGAACTTAACGACACGAACCTTGTCACCGTATTTCTCACCGAACAGAGCCATCGCTCCGAGAGCTTTAGCATCGGCTATCGGCATATCTCTATGTTCATCCAATGGCATAGCCTTGCGTATACGTTCGTTAACTATATGCTCTACCTTACGGATTTCCTCCGGAGTGACCTTCTGGAAGTGTGAGAAGTCAAAACGCAGTGAATCAGGAGACACATAAGAACCTTTCTGCTCCACATGCGTGCCAAGCACCTCCCTCAGTGCTTCATGAAGAAGATGGGTAGCGGAATGATTTGCAGATGTAGCTTCTCTCGCTTCCGTATCTATGACCGCCTTGAATGTATCGGCAGGGTTTTCCGGTAATTTATAGGTAAGATGTACACTCACGTTATTCTCACGTTTGGTGTCAAATATCTCGATTTCCTCACCGTTTGAATCTATAAGCTTACCTTTATCACCAACCTGACCGCCCATCTCGCCATAGAACGGGGTCTCGTCAAGAATGATCTGGAAGAACTCCTTGCCTTTCTGCTTCACCTTGCGGTAGCGGAGAATACGGCAGTCGTTTTCGGTCACGTCATAGCCCACAAACTTCTGTTCTCCGTCCTTCAGAACCACCCAGTCGCCGGTCTCAATGGCGGCCGCGTTGCGGGCACGCTGTTTCTGACGATCCATTTCCTCTTCATAACCTTTATGATCGAGAGTCATTCCTTGCTCGCGCAAGATCAGCTCCGTAAGGTCAAGCGGGAAACCATAAGTGTCATAAAGCGTGAACGCATCCTTACCGCTGATTTCAGTCTTTCCATCCTTTTTAGCGGACGCAATCAGATTGTCAAGCATGCCTATACCTTTATCAAGAGTTCTCAGGAAAGATTCTTCCTCCTCCTTTATTACTTTCTTGATAAGATCTTTTTGAGCTACGAGCTCGGGATAAGCCTCTCCCATCTGGTCTACCATCACGTCTACAAGCTTATAGATGAATGGATTCTTTTGGTCAAGGAATGTATAGGCATAACGTACGGCGCGACGAAGAATACGACGGATCACGTAGCCTGCCTTGGCATTGCTCGGAAGCTGGGAGTCTGCGATTGAGAATGCTATCGTACGGCAATGATCAGAGCAAACACGCATAGCGACGTCTACCATCTTATCCTTACCGTATTCCTTTCCGGATATCTCGCTGATTTTTTCAATATAAGGGGTGAAGACATCTGTGTCATAGTTTGATTTCTTGCCTTGCAGAGCCATGCAAAGACGTTCGAATCCCATGCCGGTATCGATCACTTTTGCAGGGAGAGGCTCAAGGTGCCCGTCGGCCTTACGTTCATACTGCATGAAGACAAGATTCCATATTTCGATAACCAGAGGATTGTCTTTGTTTACTAAAGTCGCGCCATCTACCTCTGCCCTTTCTTCGTCGCTTCGAAGGTCTATATGGATTTCCGAACAAGGACCGCAAGGACCGGTATCTCCCATTTCCCAGAAATTGTCATGACGGTTGCCGTTGATGATATGGCTTTTGGGAAGGTGCTCTTCCCAATAACCTGCTGCTTCATTATCGCGTTCAAGACCTTCGGGAGCATATCCTTCAAAGACCGTAGCATACAGACGGTCAGGATTCAGTTTGAGGACATCCACAAGATATTCCCATGCCCAGTCGATCGCTTCTTTTTTGAAGTAATCGCCAAACGACCAGTTGCCGAGCATCTCAAACATGGTGTGGTGATATGTATCATGACCGACTTCCTCAAGGTCATTATGCTTTCCGCTGACGCGAAGACACTTCTGGGAGTCCGCAACGCGGGTATATTTCGCCGGACGGCTGCCAAGGATTATATCCTTAAACTGATTCATACCGGCATTGGTGAACATAAGTGTCGGGTCATCCTTGATGACCATAGGAGCAGAAGGCACGATATGGTGGCCTTTGCTTTCAAAAAACCGTTTGAACGACTCTCTGATTTCCTTTGAAGTAGGCATATTATTTATACAGTGTCTTAGTTGATGCCCTGTCTCGTCTCAGACAAGGCTGATGTTTTCAATTATTATGCAAAATTAGTCAAATTCTGACAGATTTACAAATATGAAGGGATCTAATTACAATAAACCGTATGGGACTATACTATTTCCCGCACGGAATCGATATCAGGAAGATTGGTGATCTGGTCCATAACCATACGTAATTCATCATAGCTGTGTACGGAAAAGGTGATCAGTATGGTAGCGATACTGTCTACGGTCTTGGTGTTGATGCTTCCGATAGATAGGTTCAGGCTGTTTGAGATACAGTCTACCAGATCTATGACCATATGCGGACGGTCGACACACACAACCTCGATCTCAACAGGATAAAGAGTATCGTTAGCCTCAAAATCAACGCTTACAATGTTATCACCGAGCTGTGACGACATCTTAATTACTTCCGGACAGTCCCGTTTGTGCACCATGATACGGCTGCCGGTGTTATGGAAGCCGATAACTTCCTCTCCCGGCATCGGCATACAGATGGGACAGCGGTCATATTTCGGTTTGGGAAGCTTAGCCAGATATGACCGTATCGCCTTTCGTGCCTTGTATGTCACGGTAGCGTCAAGCCATTCTTTGGTGGGATGACATTCTGCATCCGGAAATACCTCTACTATATCACCCCGGTGAAGAAGTGTCTTTATTGAGGCAAGACGTCCGTTGATACGTGCGAACTTGGCTTTTTCCCCAAGTTTTGAGTGTACCTCATATGCGAAATCAAGCACCGTCGATTTCTGAGGAAGGACAATGGGTTTTCCTTGAGGAGTGAACGTCATGATGTCATCGTTATAGAACGAAGACACTACGTTCTCGATAAATGTGCCCCCTCCCTCATGTGCGTTTTTCGATATCTCCCGCAGGTTGGCCCTGAACTTATTGATCCATCTCCTGATGTTTCCCTCGGAACTGTCGCTCAGGAACCCGTATTGGGAATTCGTGACCATTCGTTCGCTGCTGATATGCACCTCCTGCCAGCGTCCGAAGTCGGCGAGAAGTTTGACATGGAAACTCTGATATCCGTTTTCCTTCGGACTGTCGATATAGTTCGAAATACCACCCGGTTTTTCCTTGAAACGGTCAGTAAGCAGTGAATAGATCTTCAGTGCCGTATTCTTTTCCGACTGTGATTCCTCGTTTTTAAATACAATCTCAACAAAATGGCGGTATTTGAGATGATCGAAATCATCCCCGTATTTATTCATTTTGCGCCAAAGCGAGTAAGGCTGGCGGTATTCGACAAATACCCTTGCCTTGATTCCTCCGCGCTTAAGGATATTCGAAATCTCATCGGTGAAAATCTTCAGACGCGCCTGATTCGACTTCATGTCGGCTTCTATCCTTGAGGTCAGTTCCGCATATTCATGAGGACAACGAAAACGAAGGGAAAGATTCTCGAGTTCCGTCTTTACGTTGTATAGTCCGAGACGGGTCGCGAGAGGAGCATAGAAATAGTCAGTTTCTCCCGCTATCTTCATCTGCTTGTCAGGACGCATTGAGGATAGAGTCCTCATATTATGAAGACGGTCGGCAAGCTTAACGAGAAGAGCTCTGATGTCATATTGCACTGATGTGAGCATCTGCTTGAAGTTATCAAGCTGTTTCGACATCTCGTATTTCTCTTTCTTCTGTTTGGTGACCACACGCACCAGAAATGCCACCTCATTACCAAAGCGCTTCTGTATCTGGTCTACGGTCCAATCCGTATCCTCCACAACATCGTGGAGGAAAGCTGCGATCACCGAGTCGATATCAAGGTTAAGCTCCTGGGCGGCAATTGTGGCCACGGCGATAGGATGGAAGATATATGGCTCTCCGGTCTTCCTCTTTTGCTTGGAATGCGCCTCCCGCGCAACCTCGAAAGAGTCAACAAGACGTTTGTAATCTTCATCAGACACACGGGGACGCATGGCATCGAAAACCACCTTTGCCCTTTCTTCTATCTCCTTCGAGTAATCCTTGTTTTCGCCGGCAGGTTTATGCCCTTTCTCTTCCATACTTTTGAATTTTGCTTTCCCGGTTAATATTGATGTGTCTGTCTTTATGATTGATGGCTCACTTATTGGCACTCCTCTCCATGTATCGCTTCACTTCCTTGAAGAGTTTCGATGCGAATACCAGATCGTTCAGGCTTTGGTTGTCGCTGCGATAGATGGATCGGTCGTCTCCGCTCCAGTCACAGAATCCCTTGTTGATGAAAATAATGTGCTCTCCTATTCCGAGCACTGAATTCATGTCGTGAGTATTGATCACAGTAGTGATGCCATACTCATGTGTGATATCGCTGAGCAGTTCATCGATCATCAGCGATGTGCGCGGATCAAGACCTGAGTTCGGTTCGTCGCAGAAAAGATATTTGGGATTGAGTGCTATGGCTCTTGCGATAGCAACTCGTTTCTGCATTCCTCCTGATATTTCCGATGGATACTTTTTGTCGGCATTCTTTAGTCCGACACGCTCAATACAGAAATGAGCCCTTTCAAGCTGCTCGTTATAGCTGAGCGGTGAGAACATCTTGAGCGGAAACATAACATTGCCGAGCACCGTCTCGTTGTCAAACAGCGCCGAACCCTGAAACAGCATGCCGATATCCATACGTAGTTCCTTACGTTGGTCGGCATTCATCGTATTGAGGCATCGGCCGTCGTAGTAGATCTCCCCTTCCTCCGGTTTCAGAAGTCCTACAAGACATTTCAGAAGCACTGTCTTGCCCGAACCGGACTGACCGATTATGAGATTGGTTTTTCCTGACTCGAAAAGAGCTGTTATGTCGTGGAGCACCTGTACTCCGTCAAACCATTTGCTGATATTTTTGACTTCGATCATTGCAACAGGAGTTTAGTTAGGATTACGTCAGCGAGCAGGATAAGAATGGAGCTTGCGACCACGGCGTTAGTACTTGCCTTTCCTACTTCAAGGGCACCTCCTTTCACGTAGTAGCCGTAGAAAGCCGCCACTGTGGCTATGATGTAGGCGAAGACTACAGTCTTGATGATTCCGTACCAGACATACCATTCGTTGAAGAACGATTGGATACCATAGACATAGTTCTCTACCGTAAGCATATCTGTAAACTCCGCTACGAGCCAGCCGCCCCAAAGTCCGACGAACATCGACATCGTGCATAGAATAGGCACGAAAAGCACGAATCCGATCACTTTCGGAAGGACTATGAAATTAGCGGAGTTTATTCCCATGATCTCCATTGCATCTATCTGCTCGGTGACGCGCATTGTTCCGATTTCTGAGGATATGTTTGATCCTACCTTGCCGGCGAGTATAAGGCACATCATGGTTGATGAGAATTCAAGCAACAGTATCTCACGGGTTGCCAGACCGGTGGAGTAGCTCGGGATGAGAGGAGATACAATGTTTATGGTCATCTGAATGGCTATTACCGCTCCGATAAAGATCGATATTATCACTACAAGAGGAATGGAGTCTACACCCAGCTGAGAGATCTCGGTCAGGAGTTGCTTGAAGAACACTTTCCATTTGTCGGGAAAGCGGAATACCTGGGTCATGAACAGACAGTAGCGTCCGAATGTCTTTATAGATTTTATTATCACGATCGTGTATTATTTTTAAGCCCGTTGCCTCGCCGTAGGCGAAGACATGGGAAAACAACTGCAAAATTAATAAAAATTTTCAAAGTTGATGCATATCTATTTGTATACAACAATCGTTTTTATTAATTTTGTCATGAAAAGTAGAAATTTATGGCCGAATACACCAGAAATTGCGAAGTTCAAGCTATTCGGATAGTGTTCATGGCTGGAAAAACTAAGAAAGATATATGTTAGTGATAGGCATTGCAGGCGGTACCGGATCTGGAAAGTCCACCGTAGTCCGCAAGATAATAGAATCATTGCCCAAAGATGAGGTGGCGGTGCTCCCGCAGGACTGCTACTACAACGATAACCATCACATTCCGCTTGAGACGCGTCTTAAGATGAATTATGATGAACCTAAGGCCATCGACTGGGCTCTGCTAACAAAACAGCTTGACGAGCTGAAGGCCGGTCATGCCATCGATCGTCCCACCTATGATTTTCTGACATGCGCCAGGCTGAAGGAAACGGTAAGAATAGAACCACGTGAGGTCGTTGTCGTAGAAGGGATTCTTGTACTGTGTGACAAGGCTCTTCGGGACCGTATGGACATCAAGGTTTTTGTTGACGCCGATGCTGATGAACGCCTCATAAGGGTTATCCATCGTGACTGTATCGAACGAGGGAGGACCCCGAAGATGGTGATCGACAGATATCAGGAGACATTGAAGCCGATGCATGAGCTGCATATTGAGCCGACAAAGCGTTATGCCGACCTTATCATTCCCCAGGGTGGCAATAACCAGGTGGCAATAAAGCTGCTGACCGATTATATCCGAACACTTCTCCCATCATTCAAGAATTCAAAATGAAGATTTTCCCGCTATTCCAAAAGAAAAAGGATGAAGATCCTAAAGTCACTGCAGAATCGGAAACCGAAATTCCATTGTTTGTAGATGATGACGAAGCCGGTATCGTTTCAGACAGTAAGAAGACTCTTGAGGTTCCGGAATCTTCTTTAGCTGAAGATATGATCGAGACCGGCGTAATGCCTGATACCCGGATCAAGGAAAATGACGAGAGTATATTTCTCGAGACACCGGAAGGTTCGCTGGAGGAAGAAATCATCGAGGTTGAGCCGGAGAAAGGAATACTCCGTACGAAAGACCTTGTGAAGAAATACGGAAAGCGTACGGTCGCCAATAAGGTATCCATATATGTGAAGCAGGGTGAGATCGTAGGACTTCTCGGGCCGAACGGAGCCGGCAAGACTACGACGTTCTATATGACCACAGGACTTATCACTGCCAATTCCGGCAAAATTTTTCTTGACAACCAGGACATAACAAGCTATCCTGTCTACAAGCGGGCACAGCTCGGAATCGGCTATCTGGCTCAGGAAGCATCGGTATTCCGGAAGCTGACAGTCGAAAACAATATCCGGGCGGTCCTCGAAATGACCAAGATGACCAAGGAACAACAGAAAGAGAAACTTGAGGAACTGATCGACGAATTTAACCTGCATAAAGTGAGAAAGAATCTCGGTGACCAGTTGTCGGGCGGTGAGAGACGTCGAACGGAAATAGCACGGTGCCTTGCCATCAATCCTAAGTTTATCATGCTTGACGAGCCTTTCGCCGGTGTAGACCCCATCGCGGTAGAGGATATCCAGAGTGTTGTCTATAAACTCAAGGAGAAAAACATCGGAATCCTTATCACTGACCATAACGCGCCGGAGACTTTGAGTATCACTGACAGAGCATATCTTCTTTTTGAAGGAAGAATTCTGTTCCGGGGAACAAGTGAGGAACTTGCCGAAAATCCGATAGTAAGAGAGAAATATCTGGGTCGTAACTTCATATTCCGACGTAAGAAATTCGACTGATATGAAAAGATTCATCGATATCTGCCAGTTTGTACTTGTGCTGTTGGGTCTCGCCCTCTGCGGACTTTTTGTCACTGCTTCGCTTGGATTTCTGCCTATAAAAGGCAATGCGTTGCAGTGGACTATCTTCGCGGGCCAGAATATACTTGCATTTATTATCCCCTCTATGCTTATGTGGAAGATCTGCTTTGGTGTCGCGCCGCTTAAGGCTATTGAGGCAGAGAAATGTCCGCCTATCAGGATGATAGGGATAGCACTGTTGATTTACTTTGTGGGAATGCCTGCACTCAACCAGACGGTATATTGGAATCAGGAGATGCAGCTTCCGGAATTTCTGTCTTCATTTGATGAATGGTGTCGTAATCTTGAGAAACTTGCAGAGGAACAGACCAGCGGATTGCTGAACTCCACCGCTTTGTTTCCAACGGCGATGAACCTGTTGGTTATCGGTGTGCTCACAGGTATTGGAGAGGAATTTTTCTTCAGAGGGGCTCTGCAGCGCGGACTTGTATGGTGCAAAGTTAATCCGCATATAGCCATATGGGTTACCGCATTCATATTCAGTGCGGTTCACTTCCAGTTTTTCGGATTTGTTCCGCGTATGCTTCTCGGAGCTTTTTTCGGCTATCTTTATTGGTGGAGCGGAAATATCTGGGTCAATGCATTCACCCATGCGCTCAACAACAGCCTTGTCATCATATCCACATGGTGTGTCAATAGAGGCATGCTTTCCGAAGAGTTCGATATGATGGGAGTATCTGACAGCGGAATACCCACATGCGCGCTTATCAGTATGCTTGCTGTAGCAGGTATAATTTGCATTCTTAGTCATCGCGGAGTCCTGAAAGGCCAGGACATATTACCTCCCGAATTACCTTCCAATACTATTGAAAATGCCACCGAAAGCAAATAAAGAACTTACATATCGTGATGTTCTTGATAAGATCAAGAAGAAGGATTTTTCATCGGTATATCTCCTTATGGGGGAAGAACCATATTACATTGACCTCATAGTAGATGCCCTCGAACGGAATGTGGTGAAGGATGAAAACCAGGCCTTCGATCAGCTCGTCTTCTATGGAGCGGACGCCGATCTTGACGTAGTGGTGGCGAGTGCCAGGCAATATCCTGTCATGGGAGACCGTCAGCTTGTCATCCTCAAGGAGGCGCAGACGCTTCCAGGATCCAAGACGCAGCTTGACAGGCTTGCAGCCTACGTGGCGAATCCCAATAGCCAGGGTGTATTTGTCCTTGCATATAAGGGCGACAGTCTGTCTGCATCTTCCTCGCTGATGAAAGCTGCGGATAAGGCAGGTGAACGCGTCACGGTGTTCAAGAGTCCCAAGATACGCGACTATCAGCTTTCCGCTCCTATTAAAGATTATTGCCGGCAAAAGAAGATAGGCATAGACGATGAGGCTGTAATAATCCTCACCGAATATATTGGTAACTCTTTGCAGAAACTCTTCGGAGAAATCGACAAACTTATAGTAGGGGCCGGAGAAGGCTCTCCGCGTATCACAGCGGCGATGGTGGAGGAAAATATCGGAATATCCAAGGAATTCAATAATTTCGAACTTACGAAAGCCGTCTCGGTTAAGGACTATCCTAAAACACTTCGCATACTTGATTATTTCCGTAAGAATCCGAAAAACAATCCAAGTGTCATGACAACCTCTGCCCTACAGAAATTCTTCAGTCAGATAGTCGTGGCCCACTTCACCGCCGATAAGACCGACAGAGGACTTATGGAGGCTCTTCAGCTGAAGAATGTATATGCTTTGAGAGAAATACGCGAGGGACTCAGGATGTATTCCCCGCGGCAGTCTATGGCAGCAATATCGGCTCTCAGGGATTTCGATTGCAAGAGCAAAGGCATAGGATCACTTCAGAATGAATATGATCTGCAGCGGGAATTGATTTTCAAGATATTTACAGTGTCGTAGAGAGACATCTATGATCTGACTATGATACAAAAGAGACTTTACATTGTAAAGTCTCTTTTGTATCATATGGTTAAAATAAAATGGATTCCTTAATGTGGATAAGCGATGTAAACGCCCCTGCAGATTATATAATGTTGAACTGGGCGAAACGGAGATAGAGTTTCTTTTCTCCTGCCTGTGAGAACTTAACCGTTATAACGCCCTCTCCCATTACGAAATCAAGTTTGGTCACCACTCCTTCACCAAGCTTGGAATGAACGATGCGGGTTCCTGCGGGCACTTCCTCCGGAGTGTGAGTACCAGGTATCATACCTTTATTCGTTGAAGAAGTTGATTGGGATGTGGTGTATGTATCGGATTTGGCCGGTCTTGTTCCGACACGCGAATATGAAGACTTTTGGGGAGAGTCGTAGGAAGACGCAAAAGTCCGTTTACCTACGGACCTGTACGAATTGTATCGGTCCATCGGATTTACAAAAGAAGTCGACCTTGAATCATCTGAAAAGTCGGAAGAAGTCTCAGTCTGTATGAATTTTTTGCCAATCTCCGATAAGAACCTGGAGGGGCGAGTCTGTACGGTCTGGCCGTTGCGAAAACGGGTCTTTGCATATGTCAGCGCACAGGTTTCCTTAGCTCTTGTCATGGCAACGTAAAGCAGTCTGCGCTCCTCCTCCACTTCGTCAGTGGAATTCATGGACATGGCTGAAGGAAACAGTTCCTCCTCGACGCCGACCACATATATATGTTTGAATTCCAGGCCTTTCGCCGCATGACAGGTCATAAGGGTCACTTTCTCGTCCGTAGTCTCGTCGCCGGTATCCTGATCTGTAGCGAGCATCACATCCGAAAGGAATTCCTGCATACCGGTCCGTTCATCACCCTCCTCCTGTCGTGTATCCACGAAATCCTTAAGACCGGCAAGTAGTTCCTTTAGGTTTTCCTGCTTGCTGATAGATTCAGGGGTGTTGTCGTGATTAAGCACTGTCAGGATTCCGCTTCTGTTGTAGACCAGCTGTCCGAGAGCATATGCATCTGAGCCTTTAGCGTTATCATCAATGAACTCCTGCACCATATCACGAAAAGCCTCCAGCTTCTTCAGTGTTCCGGAATTTACGGCCACACCTTTCTCAACAGGATTCTGAAGCACCTGCCATATGCTTATATTTGACGTCGTAGCGGCATCCGACAGTTTCTTCATTGTGGTATCCCCTATTCCTCGGGCCGGATAATTGATGACACGGCGCAGCGCCTCGTCATCATCCGGGTTGATGGCAAGACGGAAATAACAGACGGCATCCTTGATTTCCTTACGTTGATAGAAAGAAAGGCCGCCATATATCCTATAGGCGATATTGCGTTTTCTCAGTGACTCCTCAAGAGCGCGGCTCTGGGCGTTTGTTCTGTAGAGCACCGCATAATCCTCATATGAATCATGATTGCTGAGTCTGGACTTCGCTATCATATTAGCCACGAGATATGCCTCCTCTATATCGGAATAAGTAGAAAGAATCTTGACTCTCTCTCCTTCATCGTTCTCGCTGTAGACATTTTTCTTCATCTGGCGTGTGTTCTTGTCGATGAGACTGCCTGCCGCGTTAATGATGTTTTGTGTAGAGCGATAGTTCCTTTCCAGCTTGAATATCTTGAGGTCCGGATAGCGTTTCTCCATATTCAGGATATTTCCTATGTTTGCGCCTCTGAATGAGTAGATGCTCTGGGCGTCGTCGCCTACCACGCATAAATGCTTGTGGAGAGCCGCAAGCTGCGAAATTATCAGGTGTTGTGAAAAGTTTGTGTCCTGATACTCGTCTACAAGGATATATCTGAAAAACTCCTGATAATGACGTCGGATGTCCGGAAAATCGCGAAGCAGAATATTCATGTAGACAAGGATATCGTCGAAATCCATTGCGTCAGCACGTTTGCATCTTTCGCAGTATGCCTTGAATATCTGTCCTGTAAGCGGGCGTTTCGCTTTTTTATCCGCATTGTAGTTGTCAGAGTCCTGTATATACTGGTCTGCGTCGATCAGTGCATTCTTCGCATTAGAGATAATGGAGTGTATCGTAGCCGGTTTGTAAGCCTTTTCATCAAGCTGCATATCCTTTATGATACTTTTCAGAAGGGATCTGGAGTCAGAGGTATCATAAATGGTAAAGGAAGGCTTGAATCCTATTTCTTCGGCATGCTGGCGAAGGATGCGAAGGAAAACGGAGTGGAATGTTCCCATCTTGATGCGTGAGGCCACACGTTCTCCTACGACGTCTGTTATACGCTCCTTCATCTCGCGGGCTGCCTTATTGGTGAAGGTCAGGGCAAGGATGCGCCATGGTTCATAGCCGGATCTGAGAAGATCTACGATCTTATAGGTCAGTACACGTGTCTTGCCCGAGCCTGCTCCGGCGATCACGAGAGACGGACCGTCCTTGTATACCACGGCATCGCGCTGCTGTTCGTTAAGAAGATCAAGATAGTTGTAGTTGATGTCTGACATTCCTTAAAAATCAATTGCAGTGAAAGAAGTCACATTTCTTTGGTCCAGACGGGAATATTCTGCAGGAACCGGTATGAATCAGTTTCATAGTCCATCTCGCAGCAATAGTGACGCAGACCATTGCTTACGATTAGGATTCGGGATCGAAGCACCATATTGTAGCGAGCGATCTGGTCAAATACCTTTTGAGTAATTGCTACAGTCGGAGCCTTGTACTCAACTATGACGGCAGGTGTACCGTCAGGACGGAATACAACCGTGTCACAGCGTCTGCTTGTGTCGTTGAGTTTGATAGGCACCTCATTACTCATAAGAGAAGCCGGATAACCGAGAGCATCGGTCATCCAGGCTGTAAAATGTTGTCTGACGTATTCCTCCGGCGTCAGGGCCACATATTTTTTCCTCAGGGGGTCGAACACTTTCAGGATCTTTCCATCCATTCGGAGCCTCAGTTCTACCGGAGGAAGGTTTAAAGGTGGTTGTTCGTTCACTTATATTGTGGATCGAAAAGGGTGTTGAGCAGATGGGCAAGACGGAGACCTCCCTTAAGAAGCTGCTGTTCGATGACCGGAGTCCATTCGGCTATATAGTCATAGCTGATGTTTGTACCATCAGGAGTCTTGTTGTATATTTCGGTAGCATATGCGAAGGTTTCCTTGCCCCAGTCATCCGGATCAGCAGAAGATATAATAGCAGCTTCCTCATCGTTTGAAGCGCGGTCAATCTGATCTTGCCATTCTGTAAAAGTCCAGTTATGGGCTGACTCCACCAGACTGCTGTCCCATATTCCGTGAAGGTTTCGGTCGCTGTTGAAGTATTTAACCTTAACACTGTTGCCGCCACGGTCAGAAAGATGTCCCATATGCATCGGTTGGTGGATGTCTCCTACGAAATGAACAAGAAGCTTCAGTGCGAGCTGTTTGTCTTCAAGAGAAGAATTTGGATCGGCCAACACTGCATATTGTCCCTTGATGGCAGTGGTTACATCACCGTTTTCATTGCGAGGGAATTTGTCATAGTCATGTCCGGCATCGATGTTACGGTAATGCCATGTCTTCTGATATTCATACTGAGGTGTATGGCAGGCGTTATCAGCCCAGTTTGCCCAGTATACGATCGACTTTCCGCCAAGTATTGAGTCACAGACTGCTTTGGTTGCAGGAGTGAGGTGTTTTTCGGCAATAAAAGCCGTGACGTCATGTCCTTTCTGACCCCATGCAAAAGCAGAAGCTGACATGGAAAGCATGATTCCAAGCGAAAGTATTGTTTTGCTGTTCATATCGTGATTGACTTTTTATAACTACAAAATTAAGAAAAAAACGTAATAATTGCAACTTATAATGAATAAAAATTCTTCTTGTCGCACCAATTCAAGTTTATGTTTGTTATAGTATCATAAGAAATCTTTAAAAGTAATATTATGAAAAGCAAGAATTTGACTTATACGGGTATTGTAACCCTTATTTTAGGCATTGTCCTCCTGTTTATGCAGGCTACTGCCATCAACGTTGTTGTCATGGTAGTGGGAGGAGCGTTTCTGCTGTCTGCTGTAATAGACCTGATTGTAGTGTTCAGGAGTAAGGCATCGTTAGAGGTGGACGGACAGAAGAAGTCTACCTCATCCATATCGATTATATCGACCCTTACGGCAGTCGCAACAGGAGCGCTTGGACTCTGGATGCTGTTGAGACCGGAAAGTTTCAGCGCGATGCTCGTATATGTGTTTGCCGCGATTATTCTTCTGGCCGGTCTTTATCATATCAGTATGCTTGGATTTGGATTCAGCAATGCGAGATTCCCCTTCGCTTTCTATATTCTGCCAATTCTCTTGGTTGCGACCGGAGTAATAATATTTATCCTTGGTCCTGTTAAGATGATGAATGCCATCGTTCTTGTCACCGGAATCGCACTGATAGTATATGCCGTATGCAACTTCCTTGAGGCTGCAGGAGAGACGAGCTACCAGAAAGCCATTGAGAAATAACCCC
>JAIEBK010000066.1 GCA_029070945.1 Muribaculaceae bacterium | reverse complement strand
GAGGGAGCGATGCGGGCATCGTGACCGAGCGACAAAGCCGAAGCGGCCGGAATCGGCAAGTGGAGAATATACGAGATCATCTACTTTCAGGAGTTATTATTGTATCGTTTTAATTTGAACAGCTACTTATCAAGGAAAAAGGAGAGCCGCTAACACAGCGACTCTCCCTCACGATTCCACTATAAACTATATCTAACTAAACTTAAAACCGCATTCTCACTTTCTCACGAAACCGGAATGCTTCGCCATATTGCTTTTTGTATAAATCAAACACGTTGATATGCTAAATGGTTGGGTGGTGGTTGTCTTTTTAACATAAAAGGCAAAGTTTTTAACGAAATTGCCTTATGCCGGGCATCCATTCGAAGCCCGCCGCCTCCATTTGTGACTTTAGTTCCGTCTCTTCCAGTCCATATGCGGCGCATAGGTCTTCGAGCGTACGGTATTGATCACGCAGCTTCATATTGATGAAGCTCATAAGCATTACAGGGTCTTTGGGGAGAATTTCCATGTTAATAGGGTTTACGGGTTGTTTTATTTGGTGAGAAACTTTTTTTTTATTAACTTCGCGTCAATGAAACAACGTATCAGCATATTGATTTGTTTGGTAGCCGGATGTTTTGCCCCGGCTATTGCATGCACCAGTGCGATCATCGGAGCCGGGCTGAATCCTTACGGCCGTCCTCTTTTATGGAAGCACCGTGATACCTCGTCGGTCGACAATAAAGTGGAATATGTCGCTCCCGGTTCAGATGGCTTCGGATATACAGGACTTTTCAATGCGTCAGATCGTAATCTGAAAGAATGTTGGACCGGATTCAACAGTGAGGGTTTTGCGATCATGAATACCGCGTCATATAATCTTAAGGACGATAAGGTGCCGGAAAAGGATATGGATAAGGAAGGACTGGTCATGACTATGGCTCTGCGTAGATGCGTGACTGTGGATGACTTCGCGCATCTTCTCGATACATTGCCGCGTCCTATGGGCGTTGAGGCCAATTTCGGTGTCATTGACGCCACAGGCGCAGGCGCTTATTTCGAGACAAACAATCATTCATATATAAGGATAGATCTGGAGGATTCTCCCGACGGTATGCTCGTGCGTACAAACTACAGTCATTGCGGTCGTCCCGAAGAAGGCTTCGGCTTTGTGCGTGAGGCTAACGCGCTGCATTATCTGCGTCCTGCGGCCGGGAGGAAAGAGGTCACCCCGGAATTTCTTACAGAGACGCTTTCCCGTACTTTCTATCATGATCTTATGGGTAAGGATATGGCCGCGGGATTGGAAGATGGCTGGATTATCGATCAGGATTTCATACCTCGGCATAAGTCATGCGCCACTATTGTGATAGAGGGGTGTGTTCCGTCAGATGGAATGGTCAGGAATGCCGGAAAGCAATATGTCATGTGGACGGGACTTGGCTATCCTCCGTGTGCGGATATATACCCTGTGACGGAAGGTCCGGAAGGCGTGCATCCGGATCTGAGAGGTATTCAGGAAAATGGTCATTCCAGAGCTTCTGATATTTCTAAAAGACGTCGTGACGAAGTGTTCCCGAAGCATTACGGCAACGGAGACAAGTATATCCGGCTTTCTCGTCTGCGCAATCCCGACGGAACCGGATACCTTCAGGTGATACCTGCACAAAACCTTGAGATATACCGGAAATTCAGGGAAAACCGCTCTTCCGCTAAATAGTTTGTTGTGTATATTGAGTTATGGATGCCCCTGGACCTTTTAGAGTAGGACGAAATACTGTCTTGAAAGACCTTATCCTTATTCCATCCATCGGTTGGCCTGTATGGGTGGTAATGGTCATAGGGCTTGCCGTCACGGCGGTCGGATGCTTTTCTGATATAAGGTTTATAGTGCTTGGCCTTATGATATGCGTATCGGTGGTTCCTGCTGCGGTAGCCTTTATATACTTAAGTCATACCCTTTCTCCTGATATGGTGGCCAATCTGCTGCCACACACGCTTGAACGTTGTCCGGACGGCTATCTGCTGCGGATATGGCGTCGTTGTGATGAGGATGATTCCGACGATGATGTGACCTGGATGGAGTCGGGAAGCATAAGACTGTATGATGCCGATATTGTGGCGTCAAGGACATCTTTTGAGTATGAGAGGCTCTTCTTTAAGAACTCACTGATGAAGATACTTTACGTGCCAAAATTTTAAGAAATGAGAATATTAAAGAATATAAACCGGAAATATTGCTTCATCATGGAGATGGAGGTCCGTGACTATGAGCTCGACTGTGAGCAGATAGTCAACAACGCCAACTATCTTCACTATATGGAGCACACACGTCATAAATTCTGCAGCGATGCGGGTCTGTCATTCGTGGAGATGCACAATCAGGGTATTGACGCTGTAGTCAGGAAAGTTGAGATAGAATACATTTCATCGCTCAGAGGCAACGAGACGTTTCTGTCTTGTCTGCGCCTTGAGAGAAAGGGTCCGCGATTTATTTTCCATCAGGATATCCTGCGTCCCGGGGGTGAGATCGTTTGTCAGGGACTCGTCAACGTTGTCGTATTGAAAAACGGCAAACTTTCCCGCGGAGATGAACTTGCGAAGGTTTTTGCCAGATATATCAACTGATATTTTTCCCTTTTTTCACTTCTGTAAGGTATGGATCAGCATCGGATTCTCGGAATGGCTCTTTCATTCATGCCTGGTATGAACGCCTCTTTCGTGCGTCATATGCAGGAAGCCGGGGTGTCGGTGGAGGAGTTCTTCTCTTCCGGTCAGCAGGAACTGTCTGCGCGTCTTGATGTCAGGATCACTCCCATACTCGACAGAATGACTCGCGATGAGGCTCTTTTTAAGGCCAGAAATGAGGCCGGATTCATGGAGCGTCATGGAATAGTGTCACGCTCTCTTACTGACGAGGATTATCCGGCAAGGCTCTCAGATATCGATCGCGCTCCGGTCACTCTCTATTGTCTCGGATCCGCGGATCTTGATCCGGACAGGATTATGAGTATCGTAGGGACACGCCATGCCACTGCGTACGGCATGCGTTATGTCGCCGGTCTGGTGGAGGATATGGCGTCATATTTTCCCGGAATGACGATAGTTAGCGGTCTTGCCCTTGGCATAGATTCTGCCGCGCATGAGGCCGCCCTGAAGTTCGGATTGCCTACTGTGGCTGTCGTAGCCCATGGCCTGAACACCATATATCCTGCACAGAACAGAGATCTTGCCCGACGCATTATAGCGGCAGGAGGCGCGATTGTCTCGGAATATCCTTCCGGTGTGCCTCCCTACAGAAGCCGCTTTCTTGAGCGCAACCGTATAGTGGCGACAATGACCGATGCTGTCTTGGTGGTGGAGTCGGCCGAGAAGGGTGGAGCTATGTCTACTGCGGCTGTAGCGTCATCCTATGGTAGGGAACTTATTGCACTTCCGGGCAGGATTGGCGATGAGATGAGTGCGGGCTGCAACCGCCTCATTCGCTCACAGAAGGCTCTTATGGCCGGCGGTGCGGCTGATATTATGGCGATGCTCGGCTGGCAGCCTGAAGCTGTAGCAGTGGCCTCCAGACAGCGTGATCTCTTTCCCGAATTGATCGGCCGGCAGAAACTTATCTACGACGCTCTGCGGCAGACGCCGGAGCCAATGCCGGTCGATGCTGTCCGTGAACGTACCGGAATTCCGATCCGCGATCTTATAGCTGATCTCGGAGAGATGGAATTCGACGGTATTGTTGAGCGACTCCCGGGCAATCGCTTCGTATTGATCGCATATTAAAATCGGATAGACTTTTTAAAGTCTATCCGATTTTAATTGTATTCACAGGGTATCACAACAAATCATGATACCTCCATATTATTTGCCTATTTCTTAAAGGGCTTCGGGCTGACATAGACCTTAAAGTCCTTGATGGCTCCGGGAACGTTGCTCTCCATGCGGGGGAGCGTCTGTATGCCTGAGATCTTCTTTTCCGAACCCAGGTCAATGACGAGATAGTGGGGGAAGGGTACTCCCTTCACGGTGCTCCAGTATGTCGATTCCTGAAGGTCAAACACCTTGTCGCCCGCGCGGTTGTTCTTCCTGGTGTCCTCGCTGTCTGCGTAGTATACAGTCCAGGGTTCGCGTGAGAGTCGGTTGCCGTCCTCGTCAAGCACATAGAACTCTGCGATTGAGGCTACATCCTTGCCGTCGATTGCGTTAAGCGCCTCAAGGCAGAGCCAGCGGCCTTCTGCCGGAGAATCCAGCTTGAATTCCTGCCAGCCGTTGCCCGGTTGGAATGTACCGGTCATTATAGGTTTCTCACCCGTCAGGTCGAGTGTCTCTCCGTCTTCGCGGTGGGTTGTAGGTCGCTTGATCTGGAGGTTGTCGATCATAGGGGTTTTCAGACCTGCTGATTTCGCTTCTTTCGGACCGAGTATATCAAACACCATAATCTCGTTTTCCCCCTTCTTAAGCCAGCATCCGGGCATATAGAGAGTCTGCTGCGGCCCGATCTCCCAGATGCGTCCGAGCGGGTGCCCGTTGACGTAGACGAGTCCCTTTCCCCATGTCTCGAAGTTGAGGAATGTATCGGAAGGTTTGCTTACGTTGAATGTCCCTCTGTAGACACCTCTCGGTAGTCTGCCGTCCGGTCCGGGAGTGAACGCGCCTACCGGCAGATATTCCATCGACTCGTAGAATTCCGGGGTGTCTTCAAGATTGAACACTTCCCAGTTCTTGAGATCGCATTTGAAGGAGTAGCCGTTGCGGTCTTCCGTGACGGTGACATTGTCGGTAATGCCCTTGAAATCTTTGATAGCCCGGCCGAAATTGATACGCCCCATGGCCTCGACGAGGATGTCGAGTTTCGAGTCTTTCGGACATGCCGGCAGCAGAACATTCTTCTCACCCATACGGCGGTCGACCGTCCCTACGTATTGGTCATTGACGAATACCTGAACGTAGTCGTGTGGCTCGTTGATGGTCAGCACCGCGCCCTTCTTGAGTTCGGGAAGGGTGGTTCTGTAAAGAATGCTTCCGAATCCCTGGTCGAATTCCTCCATGGTCTTTATGTCGCGCGTCTTCTTTCCCTCGGGAAGGTTAGTGAAGAGAGGTGCTACCTCGTCGAGCCGGAATTCCTTTATCTCGATGGGCTTGATGGTGGCAGGTATCGCCGGAAGCTTCTTGCCGTCGTAATATTTTGCGAGCGTATTGCGAAGCTCCATGTATTTCGGAGTGATCTGTCCGCTCTCGCTTATCGGCGCATCGTAGTCGTATGATGTCACGTCGGGCGCGAATCCGGGAGAGTTGGCTCCGGCCCAATGTCCCCAGTTGGTGCCTCCGTGAGTCATATATAGGCTGAAAGAGATTCCTTTCGAAAGCATCTCGTCGATTCCCTCGATCATATCGGCGGCAGGACGTGTCTCATGATTGGATCCCCATTTGTCAAACCATCCGCTCCAGAACTCGGAGCACATCAGCGGACTCTCCGGACGCAGTTCCTTAAGCTTGGCAAACTGCTGGTCGATGTTTGCGCCCGTACCGAAGTTCATGGTCCAGATAAGGTCATCGAGACCGTTTTGCGTGAAGTTGGATGCCCAGTCGCACTGGAATAGCGTCACGTTGTCGCCGAAGTTCTTGCGGAGCATGTCGCGGATGTTGGCCACATATGGTTTGTCAGTTCCATAGGATCCGTATTCGTTTTCTACCTGCACCATGATTATAGGTCCGCCGTCGGCTACTGTAAGGTCTCCTACCTGATCGGCGACCGCTTTCTGGAATTTATCTACGCGCTCCAGAAAGTACGGATCGTTTTCGCGGAGCTTGATGTCTTTCTTCTTAAGCAGCCACCAGGGGAGACCTCCCATTTCCCATTCGGCGCAGACATACGGTCCGGGACGCAGTATTACCTTCATGTCGTTGGCCTCGCATAGCTTGATGAATTCGCGGAGGTCGTTCTGTCCGGTGAAATCGAATTCATCTTCCTTCGGCTCGTGTGAGTTCCAGAATGTGTATAGGCATATGGTGTTCATGCCGAGAGCCTTGCAGAGCTTGATGCGCTGGTCCCAGTAGGGACGCGGTATGCGTGGATAATGGAGCTCGGCGGCTTTTACTACGAATGGTTCTCCGTTGAGAAGGAAGGTGCCGTTGCCGGCCTCGAACTTACCTGACGCGGTTCCGGCGTCTGCCGCCGTCACGCTCTGGGTCGCCGTCAGCGTCAGCAGCGCTGCCGCGGCGATCATTGTTGATTTAAGCTTGAGTCTCATGATGATCTGGTTTTTCTTCATAAAAAACGCCTGATGGCGGTGGCTGTGTAGTTCTTTAATGGATCGGTTGACATCGAAAGTGCCGTTGCGATGTCATTGGCGAAGGTCAGATAGCGCAGTAGCCTGAAAGCGAGTATGTCGGCTTCCTCTCTTGTCGCCGCTCCGTCGGCCCATTCCATGGCTTCGGTGGCTGTCATGGCTGCCGGAGGCATCAGATGGCACGCCAGAAGTCTTGCCTCCCGGCATTCGCGGTCTTCCCACAGCATACGTCCCAGGTCAGCGGATTTGTCTGTTTCGTCCGGTCGGAATCTTTCTGCCAGTTCCTTTATCTGGGGGAGCTGGAGCCCGAAGATATATTTCTGCTCCAGCCCTCCTTTTCTAAGTGTGTCGGCTATCATACCGTTGCGCAGAGCATAGAATTCCTTTCTGATCTGCGGTAAGATAGCGTCTTGTGTGGTTTCTTTCATCGAGACCGGATTTATTTTCCGAGTGCTGAGTAGTCGCGGCTCAGGCGGAGCATCTGCTCCGGATAGCTCTCGGTGTATGTGATCTTCACGTCGGTGATGTTACCGTCGGCATCGTATTCCGGCACATAGACAGGATTGACGAATCCCCTGTATGGAGGTATGTCAAGTGTGGAGAATCTCTGAAGCACTTCCTTATGAAGCTTCGGATCCACCTTGACGGCATATTTCTGTATCAGCTCATTGCCCGCCTTGTAGTCACCGGTAGATTTGATACGCTGTATTTCTTTCAGCAGCTCGCCGAAGAGGCGTCGGAGCTCCTTATAATCGTTGATCTTGAGATATGTCTTTCCGTTTTTCTTTACAAGCTCTGCGGCCTTTGATTTTTTTGCGTGGTCAAGTGTCCATGCGGCGATCAGCTGGCGGTCGCGCATATGAGCCTCCTCTATGTCATTGCCGGGCTCTATGCGGTTGAGCTGGGTCATGAGGCCGTTCATCATCTGCTGATAATACTCAGCTTTATACGCTTCCGGATCTGAGAGGATGCCGAGTTCAATGAGCTTTGGATCGGCAAGATAGTAGAGTGCGAATAGGTCGGCGCGCGCCTCCTCGAGTGTGGAGCCGTTTTCCTTCAGCGCGTCTGGGTCAGTGCCGGGAGCAAGCTGGCCCGAGGCGTGTCCGAGACATTCATGAAGGTCGGTATGAAGCATATCGGTCTGATAGAGATAGTCGTCCATCAGTTTGCGGGTGGGTTCGTCGATGACGAATTCTTCCCTGAATCCGTTGCCTTTGCTTGCCTCTGCATAGGCTTCCGTTATGTTTTCGATGGTTACAGATTTACTTCCGTGCTGGGCGCGGATCCAGTCGGCGTTGGGAAGGTTGATTCCGATGGCGGTGGCCGGATAGGCGTCGCCGGCGAGCATCACGGCATTGATGGCTTTGGCCGAGACTCCTTTTACGTGAGGCTTGCGGTATTGCGGGTCGATCGGAGCGTTGTCTTCAAACCACTGGGCGTTGTCAGATATGATTTTTGTGCGCTTCGTACTCTCGCGGTTACGGAAATTTACATAACTTTCCCAGCTGCCGGTCATGCCGAGAGGGTCGTTATAGCTCTCGATGAATCCGTTGACGAAGTCCACGTCTGAGTCAGTATCTTCTGCCCAGAGTATTGAATATTCGTCGAAAAGACGAAGGTCGCCTGTGATGTAGTAATCGATTAGCTTTGTGATATATGCACGCTGGGCGTCGTTTTCTGCCACCCCTTTAGCCTTGTCGAGCCAATATATTATGTTGCGTATCGCGTCGCCGTATAGACCGTTGAGATAGTAATGCTCCTCTACTATTTTTCCATCTTTGTCTTTTACGATCTTGGAGTTCAGTCCGTATGAGATGGGTGTGGGATCGTTAGGATTTTTCTTAGATGCGAAATAAGCCTCTACCTCTTCCTGAGTGACACTGTCATACATGTTGACACTCGAGTTGGCTATTACATCGCTTGTCGAGTCGAGGCTTACCTTCTTCGGCATGTAGGTGGGATCGAAGATATACTTGGTGATTTCAGCTATTATCTCTTCTCTTTCTTTGTCATCTGACGCACCGATACAATGTTTGCAGAGTCCTCCTATACGTTCGGCGAAGAATGCTTCGGAAAATTCCGGCTTGAATTTGTCGTTGGAATAATGATGGTGTGGTCCGTTGCCAAACCATACCTGTTTGATATACTTTTCGAATGCCTTCCAGTCTTTGGAATTGCGGTCGCCGTCATATTTCTGATATATCTTCTCGAGTATGCGACGCAGCTTAAGGTTGTTGGCTCCGTTCTGGTCCCAGATTATATCCCGACCCCATTGAGCCGCCTCAGATAAATAATATAGCATCTCCTTCTGCTGAAGGGTTAGCTGGTCGAAGCCCGGCACTTCATAGCGGAGCACCTCGATATCGGCGAAGCGGTCAACCTTATAGTCAAAATTCGGATTTTCCTTTGCCATTGCTGTGATCGACCCGAGGAGGATACCTCCGCAGGCCATAAAAGTCTTAAAGTGGTTCATTATACTATGGAATTCTAATT
>JAIEBK010000065.1:3801-18502 GCA_029070945.1 Muribaculaceae bacterium | reverse complement strand
TACCCATAAAAGTTGAGACCCGCGCCTCGGGGGAGGCAACGGGTCTCGGGGGATAGGATGGATTTGGGGAGTAGCCCATAGCAGAGTCGAACTGCTCTTTAGAGAATGAAAATCTCTCGTCCTAACCGATAGACGAATGGGCCATCATTCAGCGTGCCGAAATATTACTTTGCGGCAGCTGTAAGCTTGTTGATGTGAATCTGAAGGCCGCTGCAGAGGTTTGCAGCTTTGTTCTTCGAGATTACGTTCTTGCGACCAAGACGCTGGAGCAGGGCGCTGACCTTGTTATAGGCAGCCTGAGCTTCTGCTGCATCTTCCATTTTGCGGACTTTACGCACAGCGTTGCGTGCGGTCTTAGCCCAGTAACGATTCTCGAGTCTACGCTTCTCAGCCTGACGGATTCTTTTAAGTGATGACTTATGGTTTGCCATTTCTTTATTTTCTTGCTTTTGTTGTTATTAGTAGCCCATAGCAGAGTCGAACTGCTCTTTAGAGAATGAAAATCTCTCGTCCTAACCGATAGACGAATGGGCCTCCTTCTGCAACAGCCCGTACGGTCATAAGGAAGGTAGGGGCTTTTTGCGAGTGCAAAGTTAATGCTCTTTTTTCAAATGACCAAATTTTTCCGCATTTTTTTGCAGTTTATGGAATAAAATTCTTATCTTTGTGCCTGCAAAGGCTTATTTTAGGCTTTTTCCAAGTTATATTTCATTAACTAAAGTCGTTATGGCCGTTAAGGCTCCCAAAGACTTTAAAGCCCTTAGGACCTGATCACTCATGGAAATCTATATCAAGAATCAAGACAGATACGTGTCTGCAGAAGGGGGATGCTCCCCTCTCTCTCTTATAGAAGACGGTATTGTGACGTTGTCTTTCCGGCCTATATGCTGCCGTGTCAACAACAAGACCGAAGATCTCCGCTTCCCCATCTATGCCCCTAAGCAGGTGGAATACCTTGACGCACACTCGGAGACGGGACGCCGCGTATATACGCGCGCGCTCTGCTTCATGCTATATAAAGCCGTCAGCGAAATGCTTCCGGGCAGCCGGCTCCGTATCGAGCACAGTATATTCAGAGGTTATTTCTGCCGTATCTTCAAGGCAGACACTCAGGAGCCATGTGTCCTGACACCGGAACAGATCAAGGCTCTTCAGGCGCGTATGAAGGAGCTCGCCGACGCCGACCTCCCGTTTGAACGCCACGAACGCCTTACCTCAGACCTTCTTCCTAAGCTCCGCGAGCAGAACCTCTTCAGTAAGGTGCTCCTTTTCGAGACAACCGGTCAGCTCTATACCGTATATTACACTCTCGAGGGCCTTGCCGACAGTTACTACGGCGCCCTTCCTCCATCCACGGGGTATGCGCCGGTATTCGCGCTGCATCCTTATGCCGACGGATTCATCCTGATGGGCAGTGACCCTCAGCATCCGGAGCGGCCTCTTGAACCTGAAAGGCAGACAAAGATGTTCAAGGCCTTCACAGACTACATGCACTTCAACGAAGTGGTGAAAGTGCGCGATGTAGGAGAACTCAACATGTCGGTAAGGGAGCGTAAGGTGCGCGACCTCATAAATGTGGCGGAAGCCATGCATGAGCGCCAGATAGGGCATATCGCCGATGAGATAGTGGAGCGCGGAGCGAAGATTGTGCTTCTCGCCGGACCCTCATCGTCAGGAAAGACCACCACCTGCAAGCGGCTTGCCGTGCAGCTGATGACATCGCTCGTAACACCGAAGATGATCTCGCTCGACGATTATTTCGTAGACCGCGACGTGACTCCACGCGACGAGACCGGCGACTACGACTACGAAAGCCTCTACGCACTCGATCTGGAGCGTCTCAACTCCGACCTCTCGCGGCTGCTTGACGGAGAGACCGTAAACCTACCCACCTACAGCTTTGAATTCGGACGCCGGATAGAGAAGGATAAACCGTTAAAGATGGAACCTACCGACGTGCTCATCATCGAGGGAATCCACGGACTGAATCCGGAACTGCTATCTTCAGTAGGAGCCTCTTCTATATATAAGGTGTATGTATCCGCTCTGACCACGCTGGCGATAGACGACCATAACTGGATTTCACCCAACGACAACCGTCTACTGCGCCGAATCGTGCGAGACTACCGCTACCGCCACACATCGGCTCTCGACACAATACGCCGATGGCCTTCGGTGCGCCGCGGAGAAGAGAAATGGATCTTCCCCTTCCAGGAAAACGCCGACGCTACCTTCAACTCGTCGCTGATCTTCGAGTTGGGAGTGATGAAGGAATATGCGGAGCCGATACTCAGACAGGTACCCCACAATGTGGAGGAATATGCCAACGCCTACCGTCTGCTGCGCTTCCTGGAATATTTCGATCCTATTCCGGTCGATCAGATACCGCCGACATCGCTGCTGAGGGAGTTCTTGGGAGGATCTTCGTTTCATTATTGAGTAGTTTTCATCGTTGTCGGCGTTTTCATCGTTGTCATCGAAACAATTAAATAGTATAAAACATTATGAAATTGAGATATTATGCATTGTGCATTATGCATTGTGCATTGGCGACTGCGGGAGCAAAAGATGTGAATGTGCTGGATTTCGGGGCCAAGGGAGACGGAATCGTCAATGACGCGGTTGCTATCCAGAAAGCCATCGACACATGCTCCGCGTCGGGAGGGGGACAAGTGCTCTTCCCCGCAGGCCACACCTTCCTGTCAGGGCCGCTCCACCTGAAATCAGACATCGACCTGCATCTGCAGCCCAACGCCACGCTGCTTGCCTCTCCTGACGAATCTATTTATAAGGAGTCGGCATTTCGCGCCAACGAAGGGGAAGGGATGATGTGGATATCCGGCACTGACCTTAAGAATATATCCATCACAGGTACCGGTCGCATCGACGGCAACGCCGTGGCATTCATGGGAGCCGAGCTCGATGATTCCTATGAGCTTAAACCGGTGACAACTTTCGATCCGCGTCCCCACGTGCTGACTCTTTTCGGATGTGACAACGTCAGAATCACTGACGTAACCATCGCCAACTCCGCCTACTGGACCGTGCATCTTGTAGGCTGCCACGATGTGGCGATCTCCGGTATCTCTCTGCTAAACAACCTCAAGGTGCGCAACGGCGACGGCATCGACATAGACCATAGCCACAAGGTGCGTATCTCGGACTGCTATATAGAAAGCGGCGACGACTGCATATGCCTGAAAAACCGTCGCGAATTCGAGGAATACGGTCCCTGCTACGACATCACCGTATCGAACTGCATCATGACCTCGCGCAGCTGTGCTGTGAAGATAGGATCTGAGAATATGGACCGCATATCGCACGTGACCTTCGACAACTGCATCATACGCGACTCCAACCGTGGCATAGGCATCCAGAACCGCGACGAGGGAAGTGTGGAAAACGTAACTTTCTCCAACATAATCCTCGACTGCCATCTCTTCTCGGAGGTGTGGTGGGGACAGTCAGAGCCAATCTATATCACTTCCTATCCGCGCGCCGTCGGGAATCACAAGGATGCCGGCTGGCGTTTTCCCAAGGGTGCGACGAAAGGATCCTGCGGCCCGGTGAAGGACATACGCTTCATCAATATCTTTGCCACCTCTGAAAACGGCATCTTCATCGGCTGCGACACTCCGGGCAAGATCTGCGATATCCTGCTCGACAATGTGCGTATCGACCTCGTAGATGTCACACCCCGGCAGAAAGGGGTCTATGACCGCCGTCCCTGCGACGGCGAGGGATGGCTGCGCGGCAAGACCTACGGCATCTACAACGAAAATGCACTTGACGTGAGGGTGCGCGACCTGGACGTGCGTCTCATCTCCTTCCCTAAGGAACTTTACGGGGGAGACCGCAACTAAAGATTAAATATTAAAGATTAAATATTTATTTTTTCTTTATGCATCATGATTCTACATGATATATCATGATGCTTCATGATAATACTCTTCTATCATCCAACGACGCATAACAAATGAAACCTATACGCATCAACCTGCTGGTAAAAATACTCATAGCAATGGGACTCGGCATCGTGGCCGGAACTTTCTTCCCCGAATGGGCGGGAAGGATCTTCATGACCTTCAACGCCATCTTCGGACAGTTCCTGGGCTTTCTGATTCCGCTCATCATCTTAGGTTTCGTGGCTCCTGCCATCGCCGACATAGGAAAGGACGCGGGAAAGATGCTGGTCTGGACCGCGCTTATCGCATACGCAGCCACACTGATGTCAGGATTCCTCAGCTATGGAGTAGGCGAGTCGGTATTTCCTCACCTCATAAAGCCGGGCTCACTTGGAGGAATTACCGAGGGTCATGATCTGGAGCCTTTCTTCACGGTGGAGATGCCTCCGCTTATGGGAGTGATGACGGCATTGGTGACGGCCTTCACGATGGGAATATGCCTGTCGAGGATGGAAGGCACTGCGCTGAAACATGGCTTCGAAGAGTTCCGTCATATAGTGGAAATGACAATAGCCGGAGCCATCATCCCTCTGCTGCCACTTTACATCTTCGGTATCTTCCTCAACATGACGGTTTCCGGACAGGTGATGGGCATACTGACAGCATTCGCAAAGATCATAGGAATAATATTCGCGCTCCATATCTTCCTCCTTATCTTCCAGTACTGCATAGCGGCGCTCTTCGTGAAGCGCAATCCGTTCAAGCTGCTATGGACCATGATGCCTGCCTATTTCACCGCACTGGGCACCCAGTCGTCAGCAGCCACTATTCCTGTGACTCTTCGCCAGGCCATCAAGATGGGAGTAGGCGAGGATGTGGCCGGTTTCGTCATTCCGCTATGCGCCACCATCCATATGTCAGGCAGCGTCATGAAAATCGTATGCTGCGCGCTGGCGCTGATGATCATGCAGGGACATCCCTACGACATAGGGATGATGTCGGCCTTCATCTGCATGCTCGGGGTCTCTATCGTAGCGGCACCAGGTGTGCCCGGAGGTGCGATAATGGCATCGTTAGGAATCCTGGCAAGCATACTGGGATTCTCGGAAAGTGATCAGGCTCTGATGATCGCGCTTTATATAGCTATGGATAGTTTCGGAACGGCTTGCAACGTTACGGGCGACGGCTTCATAGCCCTGATCATCAACAAATTCTTCGGGAAGAAGAAAGTTGGGAATTGAGAATGGAGAATTGGGAATTGAGGAACATGACTATAATAGCTTATTGATAGGGGAGATTAGGATTTTCTCATAGAATTTTTAGTTAAATTTTGTTAAAATATTGTATTGTCAGATTTATTTTGTAATTTTGCATTCCACATTATCATAATGTAAGTGAGCAAGATGGAAAAAGCATTTTTTATAGCATGGTATATGAACCATGTTAACATAATCTAACAATTAAATAACAAATTGTAAAAATATCCGTTGCTTTATAGCCCATTGTGGCTAAATACATTTTGAACCTGATTGGAATTTAATTTAAACCTAACATACTGATTGATGCAAACTATTAAAAAGATCTCGAAACGCCTCGAGGCATCAGTTTTGAAATACATGATGCTTATGGCGTTGATCCTGAGCGGTATGGCCGCACAGGCAGCGATTGTCAAAGGCACAGTTACCGACGAGGCCGGTGAACCCCTCATCGGCGCTACCGTGATGGTTGCCGGTTCAAGCACAGGCACCGCCACAGATTTTGACGGCAACTTTTCCATTGACGTGGAGCAGGGCAAGACCCTGAAAATATCCTATATAGGATATCTTTCACAGGATGTGAAAGTGAAAGGCAACAGCCTTAAGATTGTCCTCAAAGAAGACAACGCGCTTCTTGACGAAGTGGTGGTGGTCGGCTACGGCACCATGAAACGCAAGGACCTTACAGGCTCGATCACTACAGTAAACTCAAAAGATTTCAATGTCGGCTCCTACACAGATCCGGGTCAGCTCCTACAGGGAAAAGTGCCGGGTCTCGTGGTTGTCCAGAACTCCGACCCTAACGGCGGCGTAAACTCACTGACACTCCGTGGAGCCTCGACACTACGCACCGACGGTGACGCCGGCAGTCCGCTCTATGTGGTAGACGGTATCCCCGGCGTGAACCTCAACCTCATTCCGCCGAGTGAGATCGAAAGTATCGACGTGCTCCGTGACGCTTCCGCGACCGCCATATATGGCTCCAAGGCTGCCAACGGCGTAATCATCGTGACTACAAAGCGTGGAGCCGAAGGTCCTGCCCGTGTGACCTATTCAGGCTACGTATCCTGGGAACGCATCGCCAACGACCACAAGATGATGAGCGCCGACGAGCTTCGCAGGTATGCAGAGGAGAACAACATCCATATCCCCAACGACCGCGGTGAAAACACTAACTGGGCCGATGAGGTGCAGCGCACAGGCTTCGCCACAAACCATGACCTCGCCATATCGGGCGGCAACAAGACCACCACTTACAGCGTATCCATCAACTATATCAAGCGTGATGGTATCATCAAGGGTGTCGGCAACAACCTCTTCACCGGTCGCTCATATGTAGAGACCAAGACACTCAAGGAGCGTCTTACGCTTGGTGTAGGCATCAACGGCAACATCCGTAAGGAATGGGGTGTGCCCCGCGGCATCGAAGGCAGCTCGGTATATGAGGGTATGTATTACTACTCCCCTCTCGTCCCCGCCACCAACGAAGACGGCAGCTGGTATGCGGACAAGACCATATCGCAGAACTACAACCCTCTCTCGCTCATCTACGAGAACCGCTCTATGGCCACAATGAAGCGTCTGCAGTTTACCGGCAAGGCATCATTAAAGATCATCGAGGGACTATTCCTAAACGCTAACTTCGCGTACGAGACGGAAAACTACCACTATAAGGCATATACTTCCACCCAGTCGCAGAACAATACCCGCCACGGCGAGGCCGAACGTAAGGTAAAAGACCATTGGAGCAAGCTGATGGAAATCTACGGTAACTACGACAAGGAGTTCGGCGACAACCATAAGCTCGCCCTCATGGCCGGCTACTCATGGGAGGATAAAAAACGTGACGACGGTTTCGGAGCAAAGGGATATAACTTCTACGACGACACCCTCGGATGGAACGACATAGGCATGGCCAACAGCTGGGATACAGATCCGGTATGGGGTGAGCTTGAAAACCATACCCGTATGATCTCTTTCTATGGCCGTGTCAATTACTCCCTGATGTCGAAATACCTCTTCCAGGCAGCCATCCGTCGCGACGGCGCCTCCGTATTCGGTTCAAACAACAAATGGGCTACATTCCCCTCCGCATCCGTAGCATGGCGCATATCTCAGGAAAACTTCCTGAAAGACAGCAGCTGGCTCAGCGAACTCAAGCTGCGCGCAGGATGGGGACAGAGCGGTAACTCACAGGGCTTCAACATCTATACATCGCGTTTCTTCTATGAAGCCGCCAAGCGTTTCGACCATGTGGATCCCGTGACAGGAGCCGTGACTTCCTACAAGGGACTGACAGCAGCACGCAACGTCAACGACAACCTCAAGTGGGAAACCACCACTATGCTCAATCTCGGAATTGACTTCTCGTTCCTTAACGGACGTATCGGCGGTACTATCGAATATTACAACAAAGACACTAAAGATATGATCTGGGACTATCCGGTATCTGTGGCCCAGTATCCTGTCAACAAACTGACCGCCAACGTAGGAAAGATGCGCAACCGCGGTGTCGAACTCATGATCCAGGCCTATCCGATCCAGACAAGAGACTTCACCTGGAACACATCGCTTAACTTCTCGCACAATGACAACAAGGTAGTGAGCGTCTCGAACAGCGAATTTAATGCCGGCGTACTCAACCAGTATGACCCGCACCTCCCGGGCCTCTCACAGGGCTGCAACACCCAGCGTATCGTAGAGGGCAAGCCTATAGGCTCCTTCTATCTCTGGGATTGGGCAGGATATAATGAAAACGGTGTCTCCACATTCTACCGCTATGACGGTCAGGGCAACCATATCCTCGACGAGAACGGAAATCCGGAGACCACCATCGAGCCGGGTGAGGATGACCGTATCTATATGGGCAATGCACAGCCTAAGCTTACTATGGGCTGGGACAACCGACTGACATACAAGAACTGGGATCTCAATATCTTCTTCACCGGAGTGTTCGGGCAGAAGATCTTCAACGAGCCGCATGCCTACTTCTCTTATGTCGGCTCAATATCCCAGGGCAAGAACGTGATGAGTTCCGTATGGGACGACCAGCTCGCTACCGACGGTCTCGCACACTATCCCTCGCAGCGCTATCTTGAGAACGGCAGTTACTTCAAGCTCGCCAGCCTCACACTCGGATATACCTTCCGCGACTGCTTCAGAGGATGGCTAAGCGACATCCGCCTCTATGTGTCGGCCAACAACATCTTCACCATCACGAAGTATAGCGGACGCGACCCGGAAATCAACCTCGGAGGCTTATGCCCCGGCCACGACACCCGCTCCGACCATTATCCGCGCACACGCCAGATACTTGTAGGCGCAACCATCAACTTCTAATTAATGCATAATGCATAATTCATAATTACTTGTCTTCGGCATATACAGTCGATTATGTATAAATGAGATCATGCAATTAATGCAAATATATATTTAAGACTACAGATGAAATCATATAAGAAATTTCTCACTCTCGGCGCGGTTATTGCGGGAATGGCATCCTGCACCGACCTTCACACCGATCTGAACACGAGATATGAAAAACTTCCCGACAATCCCATCGCCGTGGAAGGTGAATTCAACGCCTGCTACCTCTACCTGCACGGCTGGTTTGGCCGTGACTTCAACGAGGGAGTTGTGGCACAAGGTGACGAAGTGATGGGATGCTGCTACGGTGTCGGCAACTATTTCGACGACGGCCGATATCTCGACGCATCGATCCACAATCTGAACCTCGACAACTGGCGTACACGCATCATCGAGGGGTGTATGTCGGGCGTAAGCTACACAAACACCAAGATCATGGCCTACGGCGGTCCTGACATGAACGATCCGGCCGTAGCTCCTCTCCGTGCTATCCGTGCATACTACACTTTCTGGATGATGGAGCTCTATGGCGACGCTCCTATCATGAAGCGACCTCTCGCTGAAGGCGAACCCATCGACCGCTCTCCGCGTAAGGAAGTTGCAGAATGGCTTGAAAGTGAGCTTCTCGATATTCTCGGACAGGAAGACGGCCTCAGCAAGGCCAACGACCTTTCCACATACGGCAAACCCAACTACTGGATGGCAGCTGCCCTCCTCGCCAAGATCTACCTTAACTGGGGCGTCTACACCAACGACATCAACACCGTCACCAACGATACTCCCAATCCGAAGCTCAACGACTGCGTTAAGTGGTGTGACGAGATCATTAACTCAGGCCTATTCGAAGTAGGCCAGGGCTACCGTAAGAAATTCTACCCCGACAACGGCGTACATATCAAGGACTTCATCTACGCCCTCAATGTAGACCCGCAGACTCAGGTAGACGGCACCACCACATGGTACCGCTGGTTCGGCTTCAAGAAAGACGGTCTCTGCCGTCCCTACTGCCTCGGCTGGGAAAATCCGAAATCAGTAGCAGGCCAGACAGTACTGACCAAAGAAGCTGTGGAACGATTTAACCTTCCCGGTGACGAACGCAACAAGATGATTCTGCAAGGTCCTCAGTGTACCATCGATGCCAATTATGAGCAGACAAATATACCGGTATACATATATTCCGTACCCGGTAATGAAAAGACTCTTGTAGGTCAGCTTACTTATCATACCGATTTTGAATTTGAGGACGCATCCATCTACTCTCTCGGCGACGAGGCCCTTCCAAAGGCAAACAAGACCAACATAGCCAACGGGACAGCCCTCCTCAATATCCAGAAGGGCGCACGTTGCTTCAAGTATCCTCCACGTGAGGAAGACTATACGCTCTGGAACCGCCAGCAGGCCAATGACTCCCCCATCTTCCGCTACGCCGACATCCTTCTCACGAAGGCTGAGTGCATCATGCGCGGAGCTACAGCAACACTGGGCGCAACTGTCAACGATCTCGTGAACGAGGTACGCCGTTGCTCCAATGCTCCTGAAGTGACAGGCAACTTCACCATTCAGGACCTGATGGACGAGCGTTCACGCGAGTTCATCCTCGAACCCTGGCGCCGCAACGATCTCATACGCTGCGGAATGTTTGAGAACGACTGGGGTCAGAAGAACAGGTATAAGAAATGGCTCAACGAAGAGCATACCGAATTCGAATGGGTAGACCGCGGAGTGAAAGACACCTATCGACGCCTCATGCCTATCCACCGCGGCATCCTCGAGACCAACCTCAACTGGAAGCAGAACCCCGGATATCAGGGACTTTAACCTTTAATAATGCATAATTCATAATGCATAATTCATAATTGAACAGACTCTCACACAAAATAAAGGTCAAAATCAAGATAATTATGCATTGTGCATTATGAATTATGAATTAAACACAATAATACATTTTAACCTTAAATTAATTTATGGCAAAATTCAACTTGAAACGCAGCTCAATGCTGCTCGGCGCCGCAGCTGTAATGCTCTCAGCAGGCGCAGCCGGTTATCGTGACGTTACCGGCCAGTACATGCAGAATCCAGCATTCTTCCCCGGATGGCAGGGTGCAATCGCCCAGGTAGGCGAAGGTGTCGGTGAGGTTTGGGCCGGAGCCTTCAACCTCTATCAGGTACTTCCCGACATGCCCAAAGGCGAATATGAACTTACTGTAAACGCTTTCTATCGTTGTGGTAACAACGATTTCGCTAAGGCAAATCAGGCAGGCAATCCCGCCCTCAATACCGCTTATATCTATGCCAACGGCAATAAGCAGGTAGTGAAAGGTCTTTTTGAAGGCCGTGAGGCAGCTCCCAACAGCATGTCAGAAGCAAGCGCGGCTTTCGCTGCCGGCGACTATTTAAATACACTCAAGTTCACTCACGAAGGTGGTGACATGGTTATCGGTATCGCCAACACCGGTTGCTATATGGATGAATGGTCGGCTTTCGACAACTTCTCACTTAAGAGCGGAGACAAGGATTACACCAATCTTATAAAGAACGCAGGTTTTGAGGAAGGCATAAACATGGATGCACCTTGCTGGAACATGGATAACAGCGAAAGCAAAGTTAAAAAACCCGATACAAACTGCTGGGGTGGCGTATACCGCAAGACTAACGCTTCTCCCTACAACTTCGGCCAGCAGGTAGAGCTTCCCGCAGGTAAATATCGTTTCAGCGCACTTACATTCCTTCGCTACGGCGGTGGCGGTGACTACGACGGAAAGATTATCTCCTGCAAGGGTGAATGGAAACTTCAGGAAGTTCCTAAGTCTCCGAAACAGTGGTATGAGGAGAAGGCATATAAGGAAGACGACTTTATAAACAACGCATACCTTTATGTTTCTTTCGAGGAAACCAAGCCCAACAATCTTGGTGTATCTATCGAAACTCTTGAAGAGAATGTCAAGGTGACACGTGTGAAAGGTCCTTGGGAAATCTGCGAAGGAAACTACGCCGTTATGCCTGAGAATGAGCCCCGTGGCAACGCTGAGGGAGAGCAGATCGTTCCTGAATATGAAGTCAAGAATGTGATGCCCTGGTGGGACGATTCCGGCAAGGAACGTGAATCCGCAGCTGCTTTCGTAAACGATCCCGAGAAGTGGCGTCAGTATGTAGAGTTCGAACTCACAGCTCCTGCTAAGGTATGGGTAGGTCTCGGTAAGGACGAGAACAGCCCCGCACAGTTCTGGAACCCGTTCGCTGACTTCAAGCTTGAGATGTTTGACGAAAACCTCAATGCTGTAGAGGCTATCAACGCCGCTAACAATGCGGTTGAATACTACAACCTTCAGGGTGTACGCGTTGCTAATCCTCAGGGTGGCGTCTTTGTAGTTCGCGAAGGCAATAAGGTATCCAAGAAGGTTATCCGCTAATCATCCGACACAATTCGGACGCACAGACCGTGCGTCCCTACCGATACGGTAATAAACGAATCAGGGGCAGGCATTGATAAAGATGTCTGCCCCTGAAACTATATACAGCGTTATGGTGTTATAGGTATAGGAAAACAATCTGAACTAAAATGCAAAAGAATCTCCTCATATTAGCAATTGGCGCTGCGGCGTTCGGTGCGGGAGCACAGGAACCGGAGTTTGAATTCGCCATGCCGGAACTTCCGGTGATACAGCTTTGTGCCGTAGAGGAAGGTTCACAGGATCCCGTACCGTTCGCATCTATATCCGTTGAGTATGCCGATACAATAGTTGCTTCCACCACCGACAGGATGGGACTTCTTGATTTCACACCCCGTTCGTTTCCGCTTACTCTGACTGCCAGCAGCGAAGGTATGCAGCAGGCTACCTACGGCATCATGGAGCAGCCGGAAGGACCTCTCATGATCCTCATGACACGGGAGCCTGCCGAAGAACAGAGGGAGCTATCGGCCATTTTAATTGAAAATTGAGAATTTAAAAATGAGAATTAAACTTATTTGAGTTTTTTTTCGTAATTTTGCAGAATCTATAGAGTATTGGGGATTATCCTCATTATTCGAAATTTCAAATTCGAAATTCTCAATTTTATAAAATGGGCAGATTAGTCTCAAAGAAATATCTTATTCCATTCGTGCTCATCACGAGCCTCTTCTTCATGTGGGGTTTCGCCCGCGCAATCCTCGACGTGCTCAACAAGCATTTTCAGGAGATGCTTCATATATCCATCGGACAGTCAGCTCTGATACAGGCTACCACCTATCTCGGATATTTTCTGATGGCGTTTCCGGCCGGCATCCTCATCACACGCGTCGGTTACCGCAAGGGCGTCGTTACAGGTCTTCTGCTGTTCGCATTGGGCGCGCTTCTGTTCATACCCGGAGAATCGATGATGTCGTTCGGAATGTTCCTGTTCGCACTCTTCATCATCGGATGCGGCCTCGTGATCCTTGAGACGGCAGCCAATCCGTATGCCACCGAACTCGGAGAGAAGGAAACAGCAGCAAGCCGCCTCAACCTCGCGCAGTCGTTCAATGGTCTCGGCTGTATCCTCGCTCCGGTAATAGTGGGAGGATTCCTATTCTCCACTCCTGAAAGCAGCGTATCTGTTCCTTACGGAATCATGGGTATTGCAGTGCTGATAGCAGCGCTTATATTCTCGCGCGTGAAACTTCCTGAAATCACTGCGGATGATGACGCAAAGGCTCCGGCCTCAGATGAAGGACTCGGAACCACAATAAAAGGTCTCTGGAGCAATCCGACATTCCGTTTCGGAGTGATAGCGCTATTCTTTTATGAGATAGCGGAGATCTCGATCAACAGCCTCTTTATCAACTATGCTACCGCCGACGGATGGATGGACAAGACCACAGCTTCGGTAGTGCTGTCATTCGGAGCACTCGGCCTCTTCATGCTCGCACGAATTGTCGGCAGCTGGGTGATGAGCAAGGTGGCCTCGGAAAAGGTGCTTGTGGCCTGCGGTCTGCTGACCGTTATAGGCGCATTGCTCGTAGTGCTCGACTGCGGATGGATATCTCGCGCAGGAGTCTTCATGTGCTATGCCTTCGAAGCTATCATGTTCCCGACGATCTTCGCCATCACCATCGTAGGAGCGCAGGGACACAATGTAAAGATCGCGTCCTCCTTCCTCATGATGACCCCTATAGGGGGAGCCGTAGGTACACTTATCATGGGCCGGATGGCCGACCTGACCTCGATGTCTACAGCCTTTATCATTCCCGCGATAGGATACGCTTTCGTACTCATCTACGCAATATGCGTCCTTCGGAAAATGCATAATGCATAATGCTCAATGCATAATCAGCTACGCAATGATCCAGGGTAACATGTGAATTAAAAAAGATAAAAACAATCAATAATGCATTGATGAATCAGATTATGCATTATGAATTATGCATTATGAATTAACTATGAAACTTACCTGTATCGGACATATAACCCTCGATAAAGTCATCACACCGCGCTTCACCGCATATATGCCGGGCGGTACGGCATATTACTTCGCAAATGCCCTCAAGAACATCGATCTTGAGGATTTCCGCCTTGTCACTTCTCTTGCCGCAAGCGAGATGAAAGAAGTAGACAAACTGCGCGCCGACGGTATTGATGTGGAAGCTATAGAATCAAAGAATTCCGTCTATTTCGAGAATAAATACGGAGAGGATATGAATGACCGCACACAGCGTGTGCTCGCCAAAGCAGATCCTTTCACTCAGGAAAACCTGAAGGATGTGGAGGCAAATATCATACACCTCGGCACACTCTTGGCAGATGATTTCGACCTTGACACCATCAAGTATCTAAGCACCAAGGGAATTGTATCCGTCGATGTCCAGGGTTATCTCCGCAAGGTAGAAGGAGAGCATGTGGTGGCTGTAGACTATGAGGATAAACTCAAAGCCCTCCCCTACATCGGCATACTGAAGGCCAATGAGATGGAGATGGAGACTCTGACAGGCACATCTGACCCGTATGAGGCGGCTAAGATGCTGGCTGAATGGGGAGTGAAGGAAGTGGTGCTGACACTCGGCGACAAGGGATCGCTTATCTATGCCGACGGAAAATTCCATAAGATACCGGCTTATCCGGCTAAGGATCTTGTAGACGCCACAGGATGCGGCGACACCTATATGGCAGGTTACCTCTACAAGCGGAGCCGCGGAGCTTCCTACGAAGAGGCCGGAGC
>JAIEBK010000065.1:0-3701 GCA_029070945.1 Muribaculaceae bacterium | reverse complement strand
ACAGGATGCGGCGACACCTATATGGCAGGTTACCTCTACAAGCGGAGCCGCGGAGCTTCCTACGAAGAGGCCGGAGCCTTCGCCGCCGCCATGTGCAGCATCAAGCTCGGTTCAAGAGGCCCCTTCTCCGGCACTATTGCCGATGTGGAGGCTCTGATATCTCAGGTTTAAGGGGTTAAGGAGTTTAAAAAGTTTAAAAAGTTTAAAGGGTTTAGGAGGTTTAAGGGGTTTATATACATAACAGTGATATCATAATGATAAAATAAAAATGACGTCCGGATTCAGACGTCATTTTTATTTTATTATATTTTTGTGCTATCATATGTTGACGCGTTGGCCGTCTACGCGAGAAGGAGGAATAAGCATGAAGCGTGCCGACGGGACATCAGCAGGCAGAGCTTTACTCTCTATGCGTGAGCCGGACATCATACGTCGGGTCCAGCTATATATTGGACTCAGGTTTACCTGCATGTAGTAGCGGCCCGTGGAGTCATCCGTGGCCTGAGGCACTCCCCATATCCACGAGCAACGGAATGTCAGATCGCCGGACGCCTTATCTCCATCCTCCGGAACTGCAATAGTCCATAATACATCGCCACCTTCGGACATTGTATCAATGTCCAGTCCGGCAGAAGCGGTTTCCGCCAGATTGTTCCATGTCCATCCACCTTTCTGAAGGGGTATCGGAGTTGCAGACTCAAGACCGTTTCCACCCGAAATCCACCCGTCGAAACTCCACTCGAATCCCGGCTGCAATGATGAGGCGGCATCGGTGGAAACAGGGGCTGGTCCGGCTGTAAGAATATGGGTAGTCGAGTGTTGCAGACCGGTCGCCATCCTGTCATAAAGACTTACGCCAAGTCCGAAGTCAGAGAGTTGGAATCCGCTCGACTCATAGAGCTTGTCTCCCTGCGAATACTGCCAGCGGCCGTTGTAGAGATTGCCGTTATGGATAGTCAGTTCAGCCTCTACGACATAGAAGTCTCCTGTAAAGGAAGCATTGTCGGCAAATGAATGGATCGGATATATTTCGCATGCTAATTCAGCGGTAGTATTAAGCGAGACGTTTTCAGGCACACCCCAACCGGTTTCATTTACCATTTCAGCAGGAATAGATATAGGAAAGACATGACTCACACTCTGCGGAGCCACGCGTTTCTTTATATCCCTGCTTTTTAAATCTACGCCATTAAGATTTGGGGTAAGGATAGCGTCAAGCCATCCTGTGAAAATAACGAGAGGCACTTCGTCTTCCTCAATTACCTCACCCTTGTCTTTTTTCTTCTGTAGGCTCATTGATACAGCCTTTTTGTTGAAGCTTACCAGCGACGAGTCATCTGTAGCCATCGGATCACCGGAGAAGATCATTCCTTTTGCCTCACACCATCCTTCAAGTACAGAACCGACCGGATCAACTACAGTTACCACGATACCGCGCTTATAGGCAGCGACAACTTCCTCCTCATATGTATCAAGATCAGAGCAGGCCACTATCACTTGCTTTGCCTTGGCAGGTTCCACTATATTTGTGAATGTCTGCGACAGTACATCCGACATCGATCCTCCTGTGCCGAGAATAGCGGTAGGCTGTGTGCTTTCTACCTTCTGGACGGGCTTTACGGTGCCTTCCTCCACTATGGTGATATTTTCTATTGGAGACACATCATCGTTTGAGCATCCGGCCAATAAGAACGAGGCTCCTATCACGGCAGCCCAAGTTAGTTTAAGATTAGAATACATGCTTTTTACACTATAAATAGACGTTGCTATTGAATGTCAGCCACCAAATGCCGACATATCCTTATAGATAACGATATAAACCTCAATTTAGTTTTAAAGACTCAACTTTCGCAAGTAAAAGTTGATGGTTATGAGGTTATCAGGTTAAAAGGTTAATATGGAATATGATGTTTTTTAGTCTGGGTAGCAACTCCCGAAGTCAAATTTAAACTCTTAACCCCTTAAACTATAACCCTTAAGTAAGCTTGCAAAACTTAAATAAAGATAACACCCATTCCGGTGTAAATTCATCCGGAAAATACTTGTATTTTCTAAATTTTTATGTATTAAATTCCCGGTGGTTGCTCTGACCGGTCCACGCCAGTCCGAATAGTCTGATTTGATTCTATCATGGACTTCAAAGCAAGGAGATGACATCTTCGGGATAGAGGATATGCACGTCAAGATCATCCAATGCATCAACATCAATAGGACGTTCCCGCAAAAACAGCACATACTCCACATCAAACTTTGAGAATTGAGGAATAGCTGCCACCTTTGCCTTCAAACCCCTCAGAAGCCGGTCGGCAAAATCCGGAGCGTTCCATTTGCACTCCCCTATCAGCAGAGACTTTTTATCCTCGCTTGCAGCCACCACATCAAGCTCTATTTCTTCGCCACCAGTCACCATGCCTTCCTCATTCCTTACAGGCACACTCCCCCACCATCGGGAGGCTATCCCCCAATCCTTTCCGAAAAGGTTGCGGAGCGACACAGCCTGTGCACATGAACGTTCCCATACAGAATCTATCTGCGTATTGAAATCCCTTTTGATCCTCTCCATAATCCTCTCATATCTTCCTAAGGCAAGATATGACTTATTTGCAGCCACAAACCTGTAATAGAAAGCCATGAATGGATCGGAAATCCAATAGAGAGTCTTACGGGTCTTCTCCTGATCCTCCCCAAACGGCACTTCCTTCTCTACATATGACATCTCCTGCAGATTCTTAAGAGGAACACTGATCTCAGTAGTCTTTCGCCCTATCCTGTCAGCGATCGATGAAAACCGAGTGTGACCGCTTCCGATAGCAGTCATTATGGAGGAATAGATGGATATATCACTCGTTTCGTCAAGGAAAAGGGCATTTGGTTCGTCGGCCAACAAACCATGCTCGTCAAGAATAAGCCCCTCCACAGCTCCCCATAGCGAATCATAATCTTCACGGAGAATCCAATAACGGGGCACTCCACCCCATATAGTGAATTCCTCAAAGGCAGCGATGGCATCCAGCCCTAAAGCCTCTTTCCAATACGGCAGAGGAATGGGACGCAGGGAAATCTTTTCATCCGCCCTCCCATAGAGAGGATCGGCTGCATCCATGATGATTTTCTTCATCATGCGTATCGTAGAGCCGCATACAATGAGATTGAACCGGAACTCACCGCTGTCGAGCAGACGCTGCAGAATCGACGGAAGAGCAGGATTCTTCTTCACAAGATAGGGAAACTCGTCAAGACACAACGTGGCGTTATCATCACATATGGTGTTGAAATGCCTGAGTATCGCTTCCCATGACTGATAGGTGGCGTCAGCGAATTCCGGATAGGTCATACGGATTGTAGTGACAAGCTGCAACATCTGAATGGCCGGTTCATCAAGGTCCGCCTCAAAATATACGTCCCTGTCGGTCAACACCCTCTTCACGAGTGCTGACTTACCCACACGCCTACGCCCGTAAATGACAATAAAGCGTTTCTTCTCTGACTCCAAGGCCCTTCTCAATCGTAGAATTTCCTTCTTCCTGTCTACAAATTCCATACATCCTATATATTTAACATCTATTATAATTTTTCAAAATATGATATTCTGAAAAATCATATGTAAAAGTAATAAAAAGTAACTTAACTCAACTTTCGCAAGTGAAAGTTGATGGTTATGAGGTTATCAGGTTATAAGGTTAATATGGAGCATGATGTTT
>JAIEBK010000064.1 GCA_029070945.1 Muribaculaceae bacterium | reverse complement strand
AAAAGCCAGACCATAAAGACAACGATGACAACTTTCCCCTCATAATTGTTATATAGTTATGATTCTTGATTGCCATACACATAAGCAGGAGCCGGCACCCCATGCCATAATATCGACGTCGCCGATAGGATTCGTCGAGCAAGGGAGCCAGATGTGGTCGGTAGGCCTCCACCCCTGGGACCTTCCGCTCTACTGCGCCGACAACCTGAGGATTAAAGACGAGATATGGGTCGAGCTCGTGGCAGCAGCGGCCTCTCCCTCTGTGGCAGCAATCGGAGAATGTGGCATAGACCTTACCCACGGAGGACTTTTAGCCTCCCAGATGCTTGCCTTCCGCAAACAGGCGCTCCTTGCCGAGAGACTCAGAAAACCGCTGATCATACACGCGGTCAAGGCTCACGACATCGTCACCGGCATGAAGAAAGACCTGAATCCGGAGATGCCATGGATCATCCACGGATTCAGAAATAAACCTACAATCGCTGAAATATATCTGAAAGCCGGATGCTGGCTCAGCTTCGGAGAGAAATTCAGTCCCGAGTCACTCGACATCACTCCTACCGACAGGATTCTCGCGGAGACTGATGAATCCTCGCTTCCCATAGAGAGCATCATCATGCGCCTCGAGGAGTCGGCACAAAAGTCATTGCGAGATTCCATTATTTCAAACGGCAGAATATTTATGACCATATGATGAAAAAAAACATATTCCTCTTATTCAGTTCCGCTGTCATCTGTCTTTCGGCACAGGCCCTGCGTCTTGAACCGATAAAATACGCCGACATGGAAAACTGGGTGACCCGTAACATCACGGAATCTAAGATTATCGGCGGCAACGGAAAGACAATCTATGAGATAGCACCGAAAGCCACAGTCAACGGCAACAAACCCTACAGCAACGCCGGAGGATCCCCATGGGCAAACTCAAATGCCTACGCAAAGGTGTGCGGTGTCGTAAAGGGGTCTACGACAGTCTCTCCGGCCAAGCGGGGAGGAAGTACTGTAGCGAAGTGCGAGGCAAAGATGGAGAACGTGAAGGCACTTGGAATCGTCAACATGGACGTCATGGTGGCAGGATCCATCTTCCTCGGCCAGCTTTTCGAACCCGTCACTTCCACAAAAGCGGCATTCAGCAAGATGGAGATGGGCATTCCCTATACAAAGCGCCCCAAAGCGCTTGTATACGACTACGAGATAGTAATGCCGAAAGATAACACACGCACAAAATCGACCGGATTCAGCAAGCAGAAGACCCTTCAGGGACGCGATAACGCCGAGGTTTATGTACTTTTACAGAGACGGTGGGAAGACGAGAACGGAAACATATACGCCAAGAGAGTCGGTACCGGACGTGAGCGCTACAACAAGTCGATTCCCTGGACTCGCCAGCATGAGCTTCCCATACACTACGGCGACATAACGAAGGAACCATTCTATAAGTCGTGGATGGGACTCCTTGACGGGGAAAAGGCCTATTACGCAAGGAATTCCAAAGGCAAGCTGGTTCCGGTGCATGAGGTAGGATGGGACACTGCGGACGCTACGCCCACGCATGTGCTGATGATGGCCTCTGCATCATGCGGCGAGCCCTTCATAGGCACGGAAGGACTGACGCTCTACATCGACAACATAGCATTCGGATTTTAAACGAGTTGAACGTTTTACGTTGGACGTTAGACGAAAAGATAGAAAAACAAACAGGCGGAAACGATGAAAACGCTGATAATTTTGAAAACAATATAAAAAAATGAAAATCGCAATCATAGGCTACGGCAAAATGGGCCACATGATCGAGCGTATCGCCATCGATCGCGGCCACGAGATAAGCGTCATTATAGACGCTGACAATTCAGACGAACTCGACTCAAAAGCTTTCCGCAAATCAGATGTGGCCATAGAGTTCACACAACCGGACACAGCGGTCAACAACCTGCTGCGCTGCTTCTCGGCCGGCGTCCCTGTAGTGTGCGGCACCACGGGCTGGCTCAGTTCACTCGACGCAGTGAAATCAGTATGCGAGAGCGGCAAGGGAGCAATGCTCTACAGCTCCAACTTCTCGATCGGGGTCAACATCTTCGAGGCCGTGAGCCGCTATCTTGCCGGAATTATGAACGGGTATCCACAATACACTCCTTCGATGGAAGAAGTGCACCATATACATAAACTTGACCACCCTTCCGGCACCGCCATAACCATAGCCGAGGAGCTCATAGCCGTCTCCGACAAGGCAGACCGCTGGGCCGAGCCTTCTGAAAACCCCGAAGACAACGGCAATACTGACAACGCCGACAACCAGAAGACACTCTTCATCTCCCACCGACGCGAAGGCGAAGTGCCGGGCATACACACCGTAGCCTGGGACTCACCTCAAGACACCATAACCATCACGCACTCAGCGAAAAGCCGCGAGGGATTCGCACTCGGCGCGGTACTCGCCGCCGAATGGCTTGCAGAAAAATGCAAGAAATTCTCGGTCGGACCCCTGAAGCTCGGTTCGGGACAGACCGGGTTCTTCACCATGAAGGACATGCTCAAATTTTGATCCCGGGTAGTACGTATCGCGTATCACGTATCACGCAATAAGCGGACGCGTTTTCCGTTATAATACATTATGAATTCATTTATTTCCGACCTTCGCGAACGACTGAAAAAGGTGCGCGCCACACGTTGGGTGCGCTTCGGCATAGTATCACTCATATTCTTCCTGTGGGTGATATGGATGGGAAATCCCTGGCTGCTGCTACTGTGGCTGCTGCTCGTAGACATATATATCACCGGATATGTGCCATGGACGTGGTGGAAGAAGACCAAGGAACCCATGCGGACCATCTTCTCATGGCTTGATGCCATAATCTACGCTCTGATCCTTGTCTATTTCATCTTCGCCTTCATAGGTCAGAACTATAAGATACCCTCATCATCGCTCGAAAAGTCTCTTCTCGTAGGCGACTACCTATGGGTCAACAAGACTGTATACGGGCCCCGCGTTCCCCAGACACCTCTTCATTTCCCTCTTGCACAGCATACCCTACCGATCATCAACACGAAGAGCTACATCGACGAGCCGCAGCTGAAATATCACCGTCTCGCAGGACTCCGCAGCATAGAACGCGGAGACATCGTGGTCTTCAACTATCCGAACGGCGACACGGTGGCCACCAAGGTGCCGAATCCTGATTATTACCAGATCTGCTACGAACTCAAACGTCGCGGCATTGACGACCCTAAGGCCTATATCAAAGCCAATAAAGCGATGTTCGGAGATATCGTGGTCCGTCCTGTGGATCGCCGTGAGAACTACGTGAAACGCGCGGTAGGACTGCCCGGGGAACGCCTGAGCATAAAGGATGACGTGATTCATATAAACGGCAAGCCTATCGAGGATGCGGAAAACGTGCAATACAACTATGTAATTCCCGTCAAGGCTTCCATACCTCTTGAGAAATGGCAGGAGATAGGAGTCCGCGGCGAGGATCACGGAGACGCGCCTGTCTCGGTAGACGGAATACCCTTCATGTTCTACGACGTACCCCTCACAAAAGAGGCTAAGGCCATTGTGGAAAGCTGGCCGGAAGTTGACGGCGAGCTGATCAAGGAGTCAAAGACCGGTTTCTATGATCTCGGCGGAATGTTCCCGCTCGGCAACGAATACGGATGGACACGGCCAGACATGGGCGAGATATGGATTCCCAAGAAAGGAGCTACACTCAAGCTTACACCACATAACCTTCCGATCTACGAACGTGCCATACGCACCTACGAAGGGAATGACCTTCAGGTGCGCGACGGCAGAATCTATATCAACGGAAAGGAAACGGATTCCTACACCTTCAAGATGGACTATTACTGGATGCAGGGCGACAACCGAGACCGCTCGGCAGACTCACGATACTGGGGATTCGTACCGGAAGACCATATCGTCGGAAGCCCGATGTTCATACTCGCGTCATTCGACGAGGAGAAAGGACTCTTCGACGGCAAGATACGCTGGAACCGGATTCTGCGCAACGCCAACCCGGACAAAGACTCCAAATGGAAGTGATTTCAGTCTTCAGTCTTCAGTCTTCAGTCTTCAGAACAGATTTTCCCGGAGAGGGAGAAGCATTACCGCCCTACCTGGCATCTACACTATGGATGCAGGGGAAAGCAGACCGAAAGACCCTGAAGACACGCGACTATACCCGCACCCTGATAGAATCCAATTCTCCGGAGGGAATGGTTCTCACAGTGCCGGTGGTCGGTGGTTCTTCGGCTGCCAAGCGACTTAAACCGGAAGACCTTGAAGTTTCAGACCACGGAGACTGGACGAGAATCCATCTGGGAGCCATTGAAGCCGCATACGGACGCGAACCCTATTTCCAGCATTTCTTTCCGGAAATAGCGTCTGTCATCGCCCAATACCCGCAACAACTTGTCGGCCTCAACGTTCTATTAATGGAGAAGATGATAAGCTTCATCGGTTATCCCGATGCCATAGAAGACATCCGGAATCTGAGGAAAGCGAATCCCGAAAGGTGCGAGGCTATCTATCGGAGAATGGAAGCGAAGGTCAATCCCGACCATTCATTCATTGAACCACTCTTCCGTCTTGGACCCGATGCCATCTTCCTCCTATGACCCGATTATGCACTGTGCATTATGAATTATGGTTAAAGATAATGAATTATGCATTACGATTAATATTTATGCTGCTGTTAGCTTCCGTGACTTTCGGAAGCCGTGCCGCCGTGCCCGATATTCCCGAGTATGAGGGCGATCTTAAGGTCAAAGTCAATCCGGTCAGGGGCTTCTACCGTTTCGTAGACGAATATGGCGATTCAGTGCGTATGACGGTTTTCAAGGACTTCTATGTCTATCCTCCCATCAAGTTCAAGAACAAGAAGCAGGAGGATTTCTACTGGAAGACGGTAAGAGACGTGCGTAAGACCCTCCCCTACGCTAAACTTGCTTTCGCGACACTTTGCGAGACATATGAATACATCCTCACGATACCGGATGAAAAGACACGGGAAAAGCATCTCAAGACGCTGGAAAAGGATATTTTCGAGCAATATAAACCGGTGGTGAAGACAATGACCAAAAACCAGGGCAAGATACTTCTAAAGCTAATAAACAGAGAAACGGACCAGAGCTCATTCAACATTGTAAAGGCATTTCTCGGGAGTTTCCGGGCCGGATTCTGGCAGACCTTCGGTAAATTCTTCGGCATGAACATGAAAGCCGGCTTCCATCCCGAATCGAACAAGGACGATGCGATGATCGACAGAATCGCCCACCTAATCGAGCAAGGACAACTCTAACAAACAGATAATTTATTACCTCAATATTAATGAACCCCGGCTGGCGTTGTAAAACGTTGACCGGGGATAAGTTTTATAACAGAAACAGCATTGATCATGCCATAGTCTTGACCATCTCAAGTCTCATACCGAGCGCATTTGCAATTTGCATCCTCTCGCTTCGTCAGAATCCGTA
>JAIEBK010000063.1:15519-17669 GCA_029070945.1 Muribaculaceae bacterium | reverse complement strand
GGGACTGTGATTACGCCGACGTTGGGCTCGATGGTGCAGAAGGGGAAGTTGGCGCTCTGCGCCTTGGCGTTGCTCAAACAATTGAATAATGTCGATTTGCCCACATTCGGCAAACCAACTATACCGCATTTTAATGCCATTTTGGTAATGATAAATTATTAATGATTAATGATCAATTATCTTTTATTCAATTTCTGTATTTATCGTTCTAGTTCGGACCTCACGCAAAGGCGCAAAGAATCCTTTCAATACGTTTGTTGACACGGAAGCAAAGAGCGCGAGCGGCCTTGTAACTCGCCGCCGACTCACTAAAATCCATTGACCACCCGCGTCAGACCTTTACTTAACATGGCATGATGAAAATTCATCAATAATCCCAACCTTTTGTCGGCAAGGCGGAGATATGTCAATAACTGCTTATAAAATAAAGGATTATCAGTTTCAGTGGATTTTAGTTCAAGTATTATAGCATCCTCTACAATTATATCAGCCCTATACGCTTTGGAGATTTGCTTACCTTTATATATAAATGGTACCGAGACTTCCTTCCGGGCCTGTATACCCCGCAATTCCAGCTCCTCCATAAGGGCCTCCTGATAAGTGCTTTCGAGCAGGCCTGGTCCAAGTATCCTATGCACTTCTATGGCTGCTCCAATGACCCTATTACTTAGAGCATTCAATTCATTTCTATCCATAATATGTTTTTTCAGGTGCAGGCGGCGAGGGACAAGCCGCTCGCGATCTTTGCCAACGATGTCCCTCTTCTCTTTGCGTCTTTGCGTGAAATTCTAACACTGCGTGAGGGATTCGTGGATTGCAACTGCGGCGCGGCGGCCGGCACCCATGGCGAGGATGACGGTGGCGGCTCCGGTGACGGCATCGCCGCCTGCGAAGACGCGTGGACGAGTGGTGCGGCCTTCTTCGTCGGCTACGAGGCAGCCGCGACGTGTGGTGTCGAGACCTTTGGTGGTGGTTTTGATCAGGGGATTGGGGCTTGTGCCGAGAGCCATGATGACGGCATCGCACTCAATTTCAAACTCGCTGCCTTCCCTGACTACAGGGCTACGGCGTCCACTCTCGTCAGGCTCTCCGAGCTCCATCTCCACGCATTCAAGTCCACGCACCCAGCCTTTATCGTCGCCTAGGACGCGGACAGGGTTGGTGAGCATCCGGAACTCAATGCCTTCCTCCTTGGCATGATGCACTTCCTCACGGCGGGCGGGGAGCTCAGCCTCGGAGCGACGGTAGACGATGACGGATTCGGCGCCAAGACGCTTGGCGGTGCGTACGGCGTCCATGGCGACATTGCCGCCACCGACGACGACAACTTTCTTAGCGTTGAAGACGGGAGTGTCGTAGCGGTCGTCGTAGGCATGCATGAGATTGACGCGGGTAAGGAACTCATTGGCGGAAAACACTCCGTTGAGGTTTTCACCCTCGATACCCATGAAACGGGGAAGGCCGGCTCCGGAACCGACGAAGACAGCGTCGAAGCCTTCCTTGTCAAGAAGATGGTCGATAGTGGTGGTGCGTCCGACAATGACATCGTTGACGAACTCGACACCAAGACGCTTTACGGCATCGATCTCGGGACCGACGATCTTCTCCTTGGGAAGCCGGAACTCGGGAATACCGTAGACAAGGACACCGCCGAGCTGATGGAGGGCCTCGAATACCTTGACCTCATAGCCCCATCGGGCAAGGTCGGAGGCGCATGCGAGACCAGCGGGACCGGAACCGATAACGGCTACCTTCCTGCCGTTGCGCTTTATCTTCTCGGGTTCTTTGGAAGCGTTGGCTATCTTCCAGTCGCCCACATAGCGCTCGAGCTTGCCGATGGCCACCGGCTCACCCTTGATGCCGAGTACGCAGCTGCCCTCACATTGGGTCTCCTGCGGGCAGACACGGCCGCAGACAGATGGAAGGGAGGAGTCTTTGGATATGATGGAAGCGGCTGCGCCTTCGCCTTCGGAGATCAGGGCGTGGATAAAGCCGGGAATGTCTATATGCACGGGACAGGCCTCGACGCAGCGGGGACGCTTGCAGTTGAGGCATCGTGAGGCCTCAAGGAGGGCCTCTTCCTTATTATAGCCGAGGCAGACTTCCTCGAAGTTGGTGGCGCGGACCGAGGGATCTTGCTCGCGGACGGG
>JAIEBK010000063.1:13765-15419 GCA_029070945.1 Muribaculaceae bacterium | reverse complement strand
TACATGTTCTGGCGACGCATGGCTTCGTCGAAGTCTACCTGCCAGCCATCGAATTCGGGACCTTCGACACACGTGAAGCGGGTCTCGCCGCCGACAGTGACGCGGCATGCACCGCACATGCCGGTTCCGTCGACCATGAGTGCGTTGAGGCTGACTACGGCGGGAAGGTTATGTTTCTTAGCCATCATGGTGGCAAACTTCATCATGATCATGGGGCCGATGATGACGCATCGGTCGTATTTCTTGCCTTGATTCACGATAAGGTCTTCCATAAGAGCGGGCACCATACCGTGGAATCCGGCGGAACCGTCGTCGGTGCAGAGATATACGTCGGCCACCTCCTTCATCTCATCGACATAGGTGAAGAGTTCGGCTGTCTTGGCGCCGATGATCACGTCGGCACGGACACCGTGCTCGGCGAGCCACTTGGCCTGAGGATATACAGGGGCTGTGCCTACGCCTCCGGCTACGAAGAGAACCTTCGGGGCGTTGTCCGTTGTCCCTTGTCCGTTGTCCGAGGGGAAGAGGTCGACGAGGTCGGAGGGCTGGCCGAGGGGACCGGCGAAGTCGAGGAAATAATCACCTTCCTTGAGTTCATTTATCTTTCGGGTGGACAGGCCGATGGTCTGCGTGACGATGGTGACCGTTCCGGCTTCCCGATCGTAATCGCAGATGGTGAGAGGGATACGCTCACCAAACTCATCGGTGCGAACTATTACAAACTGCCCGGGAAGGGCAGACTCCGCCACGCGGGGAGCGAGCACCTTCATCTCGGTTATGGCAGGCGAGAGGTTGCGTTTGCTTACGATTTTAAACATAATCTTCTTAATTCATAATGCTTAATGCATAATTCATAATTTCTTGTCAACGCATAAATCCATAAAACCATACAGTGGACACCACAAAGCACCACTCCGAGGCTATCGGGATTTGCAGGAATTTTGCATTGTGCATTATGAATTATGCATTTTATTTTGCAGGGATTTACGTGCATACGGCACATAAATCCCTGCAAAATTAATTTAAATATGGGGATATTGCAAATTTAGGGGGCGGAAATTAGGAAAAGACACGAAAATCAGTTATTTTTGCAGTTTGAATTGAGTTGTCATCGTTGTCGGCTTTGTCGGCGTTAAGATTGAAGTAAATAGAATAAAAAACTAAAAATATAATAGGATATGTCACTTTTCGATAAGGTGTCGGCCGATATTCAGGCCGCGATGAAAGCCCGCGAGAAGGTGCGCCTGGAGGCGCTGCGCGGAGCTAAGAAAGAGTTTCTTGAGGCAAAGACCGCTCCGGGAGCAAACGGCGAGCTGAGCGACGAACAGGCTGTCAAGATACTGACCAAGATGGTGAAGCAGCGCAAGGAGAGCGCACGTATCTACGTGGAGAACGGACGTCAGGAACTTGCCGACAACGAGCTGGCGGAGGCCGCGGTGCTTGAGGAATACCTGCCGAAGCAGCTCACCCCGGAGGAACTGGAGGCTGAGCTGAAAGTGATCATTGCCGAGACCGGCGCTACCTCAGCGAAGGAAATGGGCAAAGTGATGGGCGTGGCCACGAAGCGTCTCGCCGGACGCGCGGACGGACGCACCATTCAGACGGTGGTGAAAGCGCTGCTTTCGTAGTTGTCATCGTTGTCGTCGTTGTCAGC
>JAIEBK010000063.1:2035-13665 GCA_029070945.1 Muribaculaceae bacterium | reverse complement strand
CGCGCGGACGGACGCACCATTCAGACGGTGGTGAAAGCGCTGCTTTCGTAGTTGTCATCGTTGTCGTCGTTGTCAGCTTTCAGTTGTCAGAGATTCATGATTATCATGAATGGATAGAGAAGCGGGGGCTGTACGACACAGGGAGGTTAGGAAACCTCCCACCCATGTAGATAACACACCAAATTCTCAATTCTACATTCTAAATTTTCAATTAGACTATGCTACTATTAAATACCATAAAGGCTGATCCTGAATTTGTGATCAGCCGACTCGCGGTGAAGGGCTTCGACGGACGTGCCGTCATTACAGAAATTCTTGAAATAGACGCGGAACGCCGCCGCCTTCAGCAGAAGACAGAAAGCGACTCCGCACAGCTCAACAAGCTTTCGAAATCTATCGGCGCACTCATGAAGGAGGGCAAGAAGGAAGAGGCCGAGCAGGCTAAGGCCGAGGTAGCCCGCATCAAGGGTGAGACCGCCGGCCTTCAGGACCGTCTGGCGGAATGCGAGGAGAAGATGACCCAGCTCCTGCTGACAGTGCCCAACCTTCCCTACGAGGGTGTGCCCGAGGGTAAGACAGCCGAAGACAACGTGGTGGAGAAGACCGGCGGAGTAATCCCCGACCTTCCCGAAGACGCACTACCCCACTGGGATCTGGCAAAGAAATACAACATCATCGATTTCGAGCTCGGTGTGAAGGTGACCGGAGCAGGTTTCCCGTTCTATATCGGCAAGGGAGCCCGTCTTCAGCGCGCCCTTCAGCAGTTCTTCCTCGACGAGGCATGGAAAGCCGGATATATCGAAGTGGAACCCCCTTTTGTAGTGAACGAAGCTTCGGGCTACGGTACAGGTCAGCTTCCCGACAAGGAGGGACAGATGTATCACGTGCAGCTTGACAATCTCTATCTCATACCGACAGCGGAAGTTCCTGTGACAAACATCTACCGCGATGTCATCATCCCGGAGGCAGAGCTTCCAAAGAAAAACTGCGCCTACAGCCCATGCTGGCGCAGGGAGGCGGGCAGCTACGGCAAGGACGTGCGCGGACTCAACCGCCTGCACCAGTTTGACAAGGTGGAGATCGTGCGCATCGAGAAGCCGGAAGACAGCTACGCCGCGCTCGAGGAAATGAAAGACCACGTGCAGGGTCTTCTCGAGAAACTCGGACTGCCCTGGCACATCCTGCGTCTCTGCGGCGGCGACATGAGCTTCACGTCGGCTATCACGTTCGACTTCGAGGTGTTCAGCGCAGCACAGAAACGCTGGCTTGAGGTGAGCTCGGTATCCAATTTCGAGACATACCAGGCCAACCGCCTGAAATGCCGCTACCGTGGCGCCGACAAGAAGATCCATCTCTGCCATACACTCAACGGCAGCGCTCTCGCACTTCCGCGCATAGTGGCAGCACTTCTTGAAAACAATCAGACGCCGGAGGGTATCGTGATTCCGGAATGTCTGCGGAAGTACACCGGATTCGACATCATTGATTAATTTTATGTATATAAGCAAGGACGAGAAACTGATTCCGATCAGCGACCCGACGGGCCGCTGGTCGGAACTCACGCTCCTGCCTGAATGGGAGGAGGATATCTATGACGTGTATACGGTGAAGAAGCACGGCAAGTGGGTGATGCTTAAGGCTCTCAAGGAGAAGTATCGCGATGATCCGAAGTTTCGCGCCATCATTGAGAAGGAATTCGACACAAGGTATAATCTCGCCCATCCCAACATAGTGATGGTCAACGATTTCGAGGAAATTCCCGGAATCGGCATGGCCATTGTCACCGATGATGTCTACGGCTATTCGCTACGCCGGCTCATAGACGAGAAGCGCCTTACCCCTAAGATAATACAGAGGCTCGAGACGCAGCTGCCGGACGCGCTGGAGTATATTCAGGAAAACCACGTGATGCACCAGCCAATCACCCCTGACAACATTATCTTTACGGAATATAACGAGAACCTGAAGCTTATAAACGTCGGCTACGACCACAGTGACCGTCTGGAGCACCAGGACACGAAGCAGGATATCATCAACTACGGACGCCTGATCAACGAGGTGCTCGACAACCTGCCGGAGCAGCTTCCGAAACTTCGCCGGGTAGCGAGGAAAGCCGCCGACCCGGAGGGACCTATAGACAACGTGCAGGAACTTAAACTGTGCATTAGGGAACGTAGCAAGACGACGACGATCATAATGCTGCTGGGCTTCATCATCGTCATGCTGGGGGTACTGATTTATCTTAGTATTAAGTCTTGAGGGTGCAGGTGTAACTTCTGATGCTAAATGGGCGGTTAGTAAACTGCCCTCCCATAGGGAAGTCTCCATTCCATCGACTAACTAAACTAAACGACCATTGAAGAGAAATGATTGAAATAAAGGAAATTGAACTCACGCCGAAAGAACTGCGTAAATTCGTGCAGTTTCAGATTGATATGTATGAGGACAATCCATACTTCGTTCCCCCTCTGGTGAGCGATGACGTAGACACCCTCAACCCGAAGAAGAACCCGGCTTTCGACTTCTGCGACGTGCGCTGCTTCATGGCCTACAAGAACGGACGACCGGTAGGCCGGATCGCCGGAATAATCAACAACACCCTTAACGAGAAGCACGGCGCCAAGGATATACGTTTCGGATTTGTCGACTTTACCGACGAGATCGAGGTGAGCCGCGGACTTCTTGAGAAAATAGAGGAATGGGGCAAGGAGCGCGGACTTGAAAGGATCGTAGGGCCGCTCGGTTTCACAGACCTCGACTATGAGGGGATGCTCGTGGAGGGCTACGACCAGCTGAGCACCATGGCGACGATCTACAACTATTCCTACTATCCGGAACATATGCACGCTCTCGGCTATGAGAAAGACACGGACTGGGTGGAATACCTGATGGAAGTGCCCGACGGGATTCCGGATAAGCACAACCGCATCTCGGAGATTGTGAAGAAGAAGTTCGGCCTTAAGGTTGCGAAATTCAGCAGCAAGAAGGAGATAAAGGAGAAATACGGAAAAGCCCTGTTCCAGCTTATCAACGAGGCATATGAGAAACTATATCAGTATTCACCTCTTACCGACCGCCAGATAGATCACTATATCGACGTATACTTGGGTCTGCTCGACCTGAGTCTTGTAAGCTGTATCGTAGACTCAGACGACAAGCTTGTAGGAGTGGGTATATCCATGCCTTCCATGAGCCGGGCCCTGCAGAAATCGAAGGGGAAGATGCTTCCCTTCGGATGGTGGCACCTTCTTAAAGGTCTCAAGGGAAAGAACGACCGCGTAGACCTCCTGCTCGTGGCTGTCAAGCCGGAATACCAGGGCAAAGGAGTGAACGCTCTTCTCTTCCAGGACCTGATTCCTGCCTTCATCAACCACGGCTACAAATATGTGGAGTCCAATCCGGAGCTGGAGAGCAACGCGAAGGTGCAGAACCAGTGGGATTCCTTCTCCAACCGCCAGCACAAGAGGCGGAGGAGCTACGCTAAACTAATTGAGAATTGAGAATTTTGAATCAATGATGGGAAGGGCTGAAGAGGTAAAGCCATATAATGACGAGGAGGCGAAGGGGAAACAGGTGGGCGAGATGTTTGATGCCATCGCACCCTCCTACGACTTCATGAACACAATGATGACGGGCGGACTGCACGTCTACTGGCGCAACCGCGCACTCAGGATGGCAGCCGCCAAGCTCCACCATGGGGGACCCAAGACGGTGCTTGACGTAGCATGCGGCACCGGCGATGTGTCGTTCCGTCTGCATGAGCTGTTCCCGGAAGCGCATATCACGGGGCTTGACCTCTCACCCGGAATGCTCAGTATAGCAGAGAAGAAACTTTCCGAAATGGACGAGGCTGCGAGAAATCATATCACTTTCATCGAAGGAGACAGTCTGAAGATGCCTTTCACTGACGATACATTTGATATGATCACCGTAGCATACGGGGTGCGGAACTTCGAGAGGCTCGAAGATGGCTACCGTGAGATGCGGCGGGTCCTGAAGCCGGGCGGAGTGCTTTGCGTCATCGAGCTGTCGGAGCCTTCTTTGGGTCCTGTACGGGGACTTTACCGGCTTTATTCGCGCAATCTCATTCCTCTGATCGGGAGGATAGTATCTAAGGATACCCGGGCTTACAGTTATCTTCCGGAGTCTATAGCCGCCTGCCCGCAACGCGGAGAGATGACGTCGATGATGGAGAGGGCAGGATTTAAGGAGGCTACATATAAGTCGCTTACGATGGGGGTGATAACGATTTATATTGGCAAGAGTTAAGGGTTGGGGATTAAGAGTTAAGTATTTTAGCTGTATGAATAGAAAGGATTTTGAGATAATGGCTCCTGTGGGGAGCTGGGAGTCGCTGGCGGCCGCCTTGAGCGCGGGCGCCGACGCCGTCTATTTCGGCATCGAGGGCCTGAACATGCGCTCGCGCTCAAGCGCGAACTTCACGGCCGACGATATGGACGAGATAGTACGCCGATGCTCGGAGAAGGGGGTGAAGACCTACCTTACCGTAAACACGGTTATATACGACAACGACATGGAGCTTCTCCATAAGATAATAGACCGCGCGAAAGCGGCCAATATCTCAGCCATCATAGCCTCTGACATGGCGGCGATACTCTATGCGCGTCAGATAGGGCAGGAAGTGCATATATCGACACAGGTCAACGTGACCAACATAGAGGCAGTACGGTTTTACGCGCAATTCGCCGATGTGATGGTGCTGGCGCGCGAGCTCAACCTTGACCAGGTGAAGGCAATCCACGAGGCCATCGTGAAGGAAGGACTGAAAGGGCCGAACGGTGAGCCTGTACGTCTGGAGATGTTCTGCCACGGCGCTCTCTGCATGGCAGTGAGCGGGAAATGCTACCTCTCGCTGCATCAGATGAACTCGGCGGCCAACCGCGGGGCATGCACACAGATATGCCGCCGCTCCTATACAGTGACAGACAAGGAAACTGGCGACCAGCTTGAGGTGGACAATCAATATATAATGAGCCCCAAGGACCTTAAAACGATTCATTTCCTCAACCGTATGGTGGACGCAGGAGTGCGTGTGTTCAAGATCGAAGGGCGTGCGAGGGGTCCGGAATATGTAAAGGAAGTTGTGGAGTGCTACTCGGAGGCTTTAGAAGCTATATGCGCCGGGGAGTTCTGCGATGAGAAGCTCGAAGGCTGGGAACAGAGGCTTGCGAAAGTATTCAACCGCGGCTACTGGGACGGCTACTATCTCGGACAGCGCCTCGGAGAATGGAGCGGCAAATACGGCAGCAGCAGCACGCGTGTGAAGGAATACGTAGCGAAGGGAATCAGATATTATGACAGGCTTGGCGTCGGCGAGTTTCAGATGGAGAGCGGGGTGCTCAAGCCGGGCGACGAAGTCGTGGTGACCGGTCCGACAACGGGCGCGCTCATCTTCAAGGTCGAGGAGCTGAGGCTTACAACCGATCCGGTGGCCGAAGTGAAGAAGGGAGACCGGTTCTCACTGCCGGTTCCGGCCAAGATCAGGTCTTCAGACAGGCTTTATCTCTGGAGGGAGAAGTGAGTTGTGCCGGTTTAGGAAGTTTAAAAGGTTTAGAAAGTTTAGGAAGTTTACGTACTTTAATAAACCTTTTAAACCATATTTTATTTGGGTTGTTGTAGTTGTAATGATGTTTAAATATAAATAGAAAAAATGACTATGAAAAGAATGAATCAGCTCGCAGTAGGCGCAGCCCTTCTCTTCGGCGCCGCCGCACTCTCTTCCTGCTCTGAGGAAAACAACGCAATGATCGGTACATGGACTTCTTCAGCTCCCGAGACTGTGGTTCCGGCTATCGAAGGCTCAACTTCTGCAACCGCAGTGACCACTTTCGAGTTCAGCGAAGGTACTGAAAAGAGCAACGGTCCTGTCAAGATGACTACAGACTATACGGTGACAGCTCCCGACTCAGTGGGCAACCCCATCAACTATACAGTAAAGGCTTCCGTAGAGGGTAAGTGGACCCGCGAGGATAAGGGTGACGACGATTACTTCATCTCCTTCGACCAGAACACACTCGACGTAGCCGGAGTAGACGCTCCCGACGGACTGGGTGCGGTTACAGCCAACTTCCTCGGCAGCCTTGCACAGTACTCTAAGATCGAGGATGTAGAAGTAACAAAGGACGGTTCAGTGCTCAGCTTCGAGCTTGACAATCCTGACCGCAAGGTTTCGTTTACGAAGAAATGATAAGTTGTCAACGTTTTCGTCGTTGTCATCGTTATCAACGATACTAAAAAGGCCGAATCCCTGGTGTGGGATCCGGCTTTTTTACGTAGTCAGCATCCGTGGACGCACACGGAGTGTACTGCCGACTCTACGAGTCAATACTTGTGCTGGATCTGATGGAAGACGGGCTTCATCATGAAAGAGAAGCTGTAGCTGCCGTAGGGAAGCATGTACTGCTTCTGAGGCAACGCACCCCAGCTGTTGACACACCCGAGTCCCATCTGAGCCTTGTCGATGCAGATATTGGTGAAGTCTGCTTTCTTCACAAGAGAACCATGGCTCTGCTTCTTGGACGGATAGTCGTCGAGGCTGTCGATGCTGTAGTTGAGCGCGGAGATGGAGAATGGATCCTGGCCTACAAACTCCAGACCATTGCCGGCGGCGTTGATCTGCTTCCAGTAGCGTACATCTGTCTTGGTTCCTGTCTCCTGCGGACGGATGTAGGGATAGAACTGATCGGCCACCTTCTGATTATAGACTCCGAGGAATGTGGAGTGATTACGGTCGGCATAGTTCTCGATGGGGCCACGTCCATAGTATTCTATCGCGTCGAACTCCTCGGGCATCTGCATCTGCATTCCGAAGCGGAACATATTGCTTACCTCCGCGCCTTCAGCAGGACGAAGCTCTTCCGCGACATGTACATTGCCGTCATCTGTTATTATATACTGCATTGCCAGGGTAGCTTTTACCTGAGGCATGTCATACTTCATCCGGAGAATTACAATCTTATCATTTTCGCTCTTTTCAAGGGAAGTTAATTTCATCTCCGGCTTGCGCCATACCTCATATCTACGCTGCAGACCGGCACCGAAGTCATTGTCGGTAGGAGCACGCCAGAAATTCGGAGTGAGCTGTCCACCTTCGGCAATCAGCGACATGCCGTCAACCACATACTTAGTCATAAAACCATTATGGCGATTGAATTCAATCTCGAAATTTTCACCCTTAACTTTCAGGAAATTAGCATGATTGTCTATGATTTCAGGAGCGGCGAGTTTAGTATTGGGACCATAATATGGTGACGTAGTAATTCCTTTCTCGCGGGGCTGCATGAATACCTCAAGCTGATCGCGTGCTACGCTGTAGCCCGCGGGAAGAAGTCCGTCGGTCTCCTTGAGTGTATAATCAACGTTGAGAAGCCACTCGCCCTGATCGGAAATCTCACCATAGGGAATTATGATCTGACCGGTAGCGCCCGGAGCAACATTAAGATCGGAGATAGTTCCTTTACGAACGGGCTTGCCGTCGTGGAGAAGGGTCCAGTCGAGGTTCAGGTCAGAGAGGTCACGGAAGAAGTTCTCGTTGTAGACGTTGACCTTGCCGCTCTTGATGTCGGCGGGAGTGGTCCATACGTTCTGGTAGAAATAGCGGACCTCGTCGGCGTGAGGATTCGGCACACGGTCGGGACTTACAACTCCGTTACAGTTGAAGTTGTTGTCGCTGGCATCATATGGATTGTAGTCGCCACCATAGGTAAAGTATTCAGTACCATCCTCGGATTTGGCACGGAGACCCTGATCTACGAAGTCCCAGATGAAGCCTCCCTGGAGGTTAGGGTACTTGCGGATGAGATCCCAGTATTCCTTGAAGCCACCCATCGAGTTGCCCATGGCATGGGCGTACTCGCACTGGATAAGAGGCTTGTTGCTGTTCGGATCCTTGCCCCAGGCCTCCATACCCTCGTAGCCGTAATACATCGGACAGAAGATATCGGTTTTGCGGTCATGTCCTGCCTGCTCATACTGAGTGGCGCGCGAGGGGTCGAATGCCTTCACCCAGTCATAGGCGTCCTCGAAGTTAGGACCGTAGCCTGCCTCGTTGCCGAGACTCCAGAAGATGACGGAAGGATGGTTGAAGTTGCGGATTACATTGCGCTGGTTACGCTCCTGATGAGCCTTGTGAAAGGCGGGGTTCTTGGCAAGGGTCTTTTCCCGATAACCCATGCCGTGGCTTTCGACGTTAGCCTCGGCCACTACGTAGAGACCGTACTTGTCGCAGAGCTCATACCAGAGTTCGTCGTCGGGATAGTGACATGTGCGCACGGCATTCATGTTGAGCTTCTTCATGAGCTGGATATCCTCGAGCATACGCTCGGGACTCATCACGTACCCCCCGTCGGGATCAATCTCATGACGGTCGGCACCCTTGAAAAGCACCGGCTTTCCGTTTACAAGGATCTGTGCATCCTTAAGCTCGATCTTACGGAAACCTACATTGACGGGAATCACCTCGTCATTGCCCTCCATTGTCGCAGTAAGGGTATAGAGATAAGGAGTCTCGGCAGTCCACTTGTTGGGATTGGAGACCTGCATGGAGGTCTTACCTGATTTTGCTGCCTTACCGGTAGCCACGGTGTTACCCTCGGCATCGGTCAAGGTGAGGGTTACCGGCTTATTGGCGGTAAGCGAAAGGTCTATGTCAAGCACGCCGTCGGTATAGTTGTTTGTCAGGTCAGGAGTGACACGGATATCGGCGATGCGGTTCTTGTCGCGGGCGAACAGATAGCAGTCACGTCCCACACCGGAAAGACGCCAGAAATCCTGATCTTCAAGATAGGAACCGTCACACCAGCGGAACACCTGAAAACAGATGAGGTTTTCCTTGCCCGGCATAAGGTATGGAGTGAGGTTGAACTCTGCCTCGAGTTTGCTGTCTTCGCTGTAGCCCACATATTTACCGTTGACCCAAAGATAGATGTTGGAGGTCACGGATCCGAAGTGGGCGAATATCTCCTTACCCTTCCATGAGGCCGGAACAAGGATCTCACGGCGATAAGTGCCTACATGGTTTTCCTGGTCAGGCACGTTGGGAGGATCATTACGGAAAAAACGGTCCCAGGCGTAAGGCATGTTGGTATATACCGGGTCACCGTATCCGTTAAGTTCCCAGCAACCGGGCACCTTGATGGTATCCCATCCCTTGTCGTTGAAGTCTTTCTTCCAGAAGTCGACAGGGCGCGATGAAGCGTCGTTTACCCAGTTGAATTTCCAGTCTCCGTTGAGGGAAAGGTAGTTGGAAGAGTATTTTCTGTCTTCCTTGAAAGAGCCTTTCTCTCCCTTCTTATAGGCGAAGGCCTCGGAGCGCATCGGGGCACGGTTTACGGCGTTGACCTCGGGATCCAGCCATTCCTTGAATGTCTGTGCCGAAAGAGGAGAGGCGGCGAGTATGGCGGCAACGCCTGCAAATAATATCTTTTTCATGATAATTAGAGATAATTTTGAATTATGTTTTTTCCATAGTAAGAATTATCGGATACGTCCGACATGTCAGACATGCCGGACGCACAATTCTCAATTCCCAATTCTCAATTCTCAATTATACAGTAAGTATTTCCTTTTCCTTGGCGGCGAAGATCTCGTCGATCTGCTTCAGATATTTATCGTGGAGTTTCTGCACTTTGGCTTCGGCATCCTTCTCCATGTCTTCGCTGAGCCCCTGCTTGATCTCCTTCTTAAGTCCGTCGATAGCCTCACGGCGAGCGTTACGTACGGAAACCTTGGCAGTCTCGGCCTCAGCCTTACACTGCTTCACAAGCTGCTTACGGCGGTCCTCAGTCAACGGAGGAATACCGAGACGGATTACCTCGCCGTTGTTTTCAGGCGTGATTCCGAGGTCGGAGTCTATGATTGCCTTCTCAATCACGCGGAACATGGATTTCTCCCACGGAGTAATGGCGATAGTGCGTGCGTCGGGAACTGACACGTTGGCCACGTTGGAGATAGGGGCCTGGCTGCCATAGTAGTCTACGCGGATGCCGTCGAGCAGTTTAGCGGATGCCTTGCCGGCGCGGATGCGGGCCAAGGTCTCTTCCAGATAGTCGGCAGCAAGCTCCATCGACTCCTGGGCATTGTCAAGATATTCTTTTACTTCCATGATTCAGTTAATTCATAATGCATAATTCATAATGCATAATTCAGTGTCAACGCATAACCCTGTCATATCACATAATTCCTAATACAGTATGAATATATATATATTTAATTGTTAATAATTTTTTTCAATTCTTGGTTCATAATGCACAATAATTCATTTATCTTTGCCTTTGAATGTTGTCTTGACTATCGAGGTCAGTATCTTTATAAGTTCATGGCAGTCTTTGAGAACAGAATCAAAGCCTTTCTTATCTATATACTTTCCTTCATAAAGCATCTCAAGCCAATATTCGGTTTCGCTTGCTTCTTTCAGAGCGATATTCATTTTTGTTCCGAAATCCGCCTTTGACTGACCACGAATAGCCTCCTTCACATTAGCACCGATACTCGTACCGCTTCTCAAGATCTGCTTAGACATCTCATACTCATGTTTCTCCGACACGAGATAAGTTCTAAGTTTTGTCATCCTGATGCCAAATGCCTTAGATTTGACAACAATTGGATTATCTTGATCTTTCATTGCGTAGCCTAATTATGCATTATGCATTATGAATTATGCATTGATCAATAGACGAGTGTGCCGACATTGTCTCCCTGCATCATCTTCAGGAGATTGCCTTCCTTGTCCATATTGAAGACATAGATTGGCATACTGTTTTCTTTGCAGAGCGCGGTAGCCGTAAGATCCATAACCTTAAGGCCCATTGAGATCACTGCGTCGTAAGTGATCTTATCGAATTTGGTGGCCTTGGGATCCTTCTCCGGGTCTGCGGTATAGACGCCGTCTACACGTGTGCCCTTCAGCATCACATCCGCCTCTATCTCGATGGCACGAAGCGCCGAGCCGGTGTCGGTGGTGAAGAAGGGCTGGCCGGTGCCACAGCTCATTATGGCTACCTTTCCCTGCTTCATTGCGTCGATGGCCTCCCACTTACTGTAGGGCTTACCGATCGGAAACATATTTATGGCGGTGAAGACCTGCGCGGGCTGTCCTACAGATTCAAGAGCGGATGAAAGGGCAAGGGAATTGATCACTGTGGCAAGCATTCCCATCTGATCGCCTTTCACACGGTCAAAACCTTTGGATGCTCCTGAAAGACCACGGAAGATATTACCGCCGCCGATAACGATGCCTATCTCAACTCCTGCCTGAGCTATCTCCTTGATCTGGCGTGCATAAGACTCCAGTCGATCACGGTCGATTCCATAGCCCTGCGCTCCCATCAGGGATTCTCCTGAGAGCTTGAGCAGTATTCTTTTGTATTCCATTTCAGATTATATTTAGGTTTTCACAAAGTTATTAAAAATTTCCCATCCTCCCAAATCAACTCTCGTTTTTTTTTATTAACTTTGTGTAAATTCTCACGCAAAGGCGCAAAGGTGCTGAGTGCACAGGGAAATGATCTTGATATAACCACAAAAATATATAACCATGAAACTTAGAAACATCGCATTGTGCGCGTTGGGAGGCGCATGGCTTGCGGGAGCAGCGGCAACCGTGAGTAGTC
>JAIEBK010000063.1:0-1935 GCA_029070945.1 Muribaculaceae bacterium | reverse complement strand
CATGAAACTTAGAAACATCGCATTGTGCGCGTTGGGAGGCGCATGGCTTGCGGGAGCAGCGGCAACCGTGAGTAGTCCCGACGGAAAGCTTGTGCTGACTACTTCGCTGTCGGCGGAAGGGCAGCCACTTTATTCCGTGACTTACGACGAGCAGCCGATACTTCTCGACTCACCTCTCGGATTCGTATCGAACATCGGCGACTTCTCAAAAGGACTTACCCTCACCGGAGAGAAGACCGGAAAGGTAGACAGATCTTTTGATCAGGCGAAAATCAAGAAGAGCCATATCGACTGGCATGCCAATACTCTAACCGAAAGTTATTCTGCAGGAAAGAAACGGGACATGAGCATCGAATGGCAGGTAGGCGACAACGATATAGCCTTCCGATATGTCATCCCGGTGGAAGGAAATACCCGCAGCATGATAATCGAGAAGGAGGCCTCCGGCTTCCGTTTCCCTGACTTCACCACAACTTTCCTTACCCCTCAGAGCGACGCCATGATAGGCTGGAAACGCACCAAACCGTCATATGAGGAGAACTACAAGGCAGACGCACCCCTCAGCGAGCCTTCTCAATACGGCCATGGCTTTACCTTCCCGGCTCTCTTCCACGTAGGCGATAACGGCTGGGCACTCCTGACCGAAACAGGAGTGGACGGTTACTTCTGCGGAAGCCGTCTCGGCGACTACAAGGACGGAGTTTTCGCCATCGAATATCCCATGCCGGAGGAAAACAACGGCAACGGGAGCGCAAATCCAGCGATCAGCCTCCCGGGAAAGACACCCTGGCGCACCATCACGATAGGCAAGACACTCAAACCGATAGTGGAGACCACCATTCCATGGAATCTCGTTGAACCACTCTACACCTCGGACTTCGAGGTAAAGCCCGGCAAGGGCACATGGAGCTGGATACTATGGCAGGACAATTCGATCAATTATGAGGATCAGGTGAAATTCATCGACTTCGCGGCGGATATGGGCTATCAGAACGTGCTTGTCGACAACTGGTGGGACACGAATATCGGCAAGGAGGGAATAGCGAAGCTCGCGAAATACGCTCAGTCGAAAGGTGTAAACCTGCTGATATGGTATTCCTCGTCCGGATGGTGGAACGATATCGAGCAGGGACCGATCAACAAGATGTCGCGCCCTATCCCGCGCAAGGAGGAGATGAAATGGCTTGAGAGCCTCGGCATCAAGGGAATAAAGGTGGATTTCTTCGGCGGAGACAAGCAGGAGACCATGCGCCTCTACGAGGATATCCTAAGCGACGCCAACGACCACGGCATAAGCGTGATATTCCACGGATGTACCATGCCGAGAGGATGGGAGCGAATGTATCCCAACTATGTAGGCAGTGAGGCGGTATTGGCTTCGGAAAATCTTGTATTCAGTCAGGATTTCTGTGACATGGAGGATTTCAACGCCACTCTTCATCCTTTTATCCGTAACGCCGCGGGCGTGATGGAATACGGTGGCACAGTGCTCAACAAGCGCCTGAACCGCAACAACGACGGCGGCACCACACGACGCACTACCGACGCATTCCAGCTGGCTACCTCAATCCTCTTCCAGAACCCGGTGCAGAACTTCGCGCTTGCGCCCAACAACCTGACGGATGCACCTGCAGATGCCATCGCGTTTATGAAAGCCGTACCCACCACATGGGACGACACTGTCTTTATAGACGGCTATCCCGGCAAATATGTGGTGATAGCGCGCAAGGGAACAGACGGAAAATGGTATATAGCCGGAGTTTCAGCAGATGAGAAGCCTGTCAAGCTGAATCTTGACCTTCCGATGCTCTCAAAGGGCCAGGAAGTGACACTCTACGCAGAAGACGGGAAGTCACCGCTGGCCGCCAAGACTATGAAGATCAAGAATCCGGAGAAAGTGCAGGTCACTCTTTCGAAGAGAGATGGCTTCGTGAT
>JAIEBK010000062.1 GCA_029070945.1 Muribaculaceae bacterium | reverse complement strand
ATATCTTTCGTCTGTCTTATGTCCTTTTTTGCTTATGTCTTGAAAAGGACTTAAAAGGACTTGCATAATTGAAAGGCGATCAGTAATTTTGCATTTAAAATGAATCTCTTCCATTCGGCTAATGTCCCTGCTATCTGAAACCTGGAACGGTAAATATAGAGTATTGACAACGCATGGAAGAGATTTTTATGAATATAATTTGGCAATTTGGAAAAGAATCGTTAAATTTGCAATCGTATACAAGCGGAAGATGTATTTGCAGAAGCAGATACTGATACCGCCTTTAGTTTTTTAGGAAGCGTTTACTCGACGCTCTTTCTTGGCTGTTTGAAACCTGGAAAATTTCATATAGAGTCAAGGATGAGAATCTGAGTGGATGCTCATAGCGAGATTTGCTATGGTGGCTGCCGGATATGCGTGAGCATGTTCGGTATGTCAACATTAGTATACGCGTGAGGCATCTGCTCTGTCCATCCGACTCTATAGGGCAGTTCCAGGGCCTCAGACAGCGGGATGGGCAGAGTAGTAAGGCCCTCACGCTTTTTTATTTTTCACAACAATTTATAGCGAACGTGGAGGGGCCCACAATATGCATCTGACCGATACAACATGAATTGCAATAAATGTGGCAATCCACTTACTCCCGGAGCAAAGTTCTGTCTGAAATGCGGGCAACCGGTTGAGAACACGGCCATGCCCAAGCCGGGACAGCCAATAATTCCAGGCCCGGGTATGCCTCAACACGGAATGCCTGGAAAAACAATGCCAAAGCCGGGAATGCAACAACCGGGAATGCCCAGACCACGTATGCCCCGTCCTCAAGCTCAAACACAGGCTTCTCCCATACCCGGTATGCCAACACAGCAACGTATGCCAAAACCAGGCATGCCGCGACCCGGCGTTCCTCAGCCCACCATACCTAATGGGGATAAAGGGGTCTTTACGAATGCAGTCAGGAGCGTAGCCAACGCAGTGACCGGTGGAGCCCTTAACCGCGAAATCGCAAGAGAACAGAACCAGACTTTAAGACAACAAGCCCAGGAGAATCAAAACGAGATCCGGGATGCCCGGCAGGCCCAGCTCGCTGCCGAGCGTGCCCGCGAAAGAGCCGAACGGGAAGCAGAACGCGCTGCCGATCGCAGGAGTATGGAACTTATAGACGGAATCGAGGTGGTGCGTGGCCGTGCCATATGGAACATACAGTCCGGAGAAATCGCCCGGCGAATAAAGGAAAGTGAGCTTGAAGAGGTAGAAAAGCTAAAAGGCATCATAGTTCAGGAAGGATGTACAGCGGTGATATATGCCAACGGCGAGCATGTAGCCACACTCTCAGCAGGCGCATATCTGTTTTATAAATCAGTCGAGGAAGAACAGGCAGCCCTCAACGCTGCGGTTGCAGCCGCTGAAAAACAGATGGACGAGGCGGAACGCAAACGTCTTGCAGAAAGACGAAGAGCACAGCCAACCTTCCAGGAACTCGGAATTGTCGGCGAAATGGGACGTGCCGTCCGCTGGGTAGGGAGACTCATCTTCGGCCAGAAGAAAAAAGACGAAAAAGTACGCAAACGCCAGATAGATTATGCACGACTTCTATCCAGGCTGACCCAACCGCCTGTGATGTCCGTCTACATTGTCAGTGAGCGCCATATACCACTCACCTTCGGAGGCAAGCCGGACGGAGAGGGTAACATCGACTTCACGCCCTACAGCATTCCGGCAGGAATCCACAATGTAGAGATCGGCGTGTCTCTGGAAGTATGCGTAAGCGACATACACGAGTTAACAGTCAATTATCTATCCGATCATACACGTCTTACCACATCGGAAGTACATAATATACTGTCACCGGCCATAGAAAACCTTCTGCGCACACATCTGCGCAACACGGAGTATGAGTCGACCCTACCTGCCGATCTGACTGAACGGATGAAGGATGAAATCGTCAGAGTAGTAGATCAGAGGCTCCATGGAATAAGATGTACGGCCGTTCATTCCATCACCGACAGTAACTCAGATTTCGAGCGTTTCAGGAATGTAGAGCGACAGCTTTACAACACAGAGCGTGAGATCGACTTCATGCAGCGCACAGGAGAGTTCCGCAACCGTATGGAAATCGAAGCCAACTCACAGCAGCTGCAGTCAGCCCGCAATGCGGAGGAACTTCGCCATAACCTGCAGAAGCTCAACAACGACCGTCTTCTACACGACGACGAGATCGAGGAATTCGTAGAACTTCTGGAAAGCCAACGACGCATCCGCCAGGCCACTACAGCGGAAGAAGAGCAGACAGCGCTTGACGAACTGAAGAAAAGCCGTCTTGTGAAGCAGGATGAAATAGAAGCCCTTCAGGACGCATTGCTCCACAAGAAGATACCACGCGAGGAGATCACCCAGCTGATGCGGATCCAGAGCCAGCAGAAAGTAGACGAAGCCGCACTTAAGGCGGAATGGGCCCTCGGCGACATGCGCACCGACCATGACTGGGAACGCGAGGATCTGGAAAGAAGACGCAACTGGGGAATAGAAGACGAGAGCCGTGAGCGGGAATGGGTTCTTGAACAGCGTGAATATGACCGAGCTATGGGCCGACGGAAAAGCGAAGACGAGTATGACTTCCAGCAGATGATGCGCCGCAGACAAATAGAACTTGAAGACCGACGTGAAGACCGTGCCAACCGCCTTGAGGACGAAAACCGTGAGTTTGAGCGCCAGCGAATCAACCGCGAAGACGAAGACCGGCTGGAAGGCAACCGTCATCAGAGGAATATTGAGAAACTGCAGGTCATGGCGCAGATGCAGGCCCAGATAGACGCGCAGAGATACCAGCATGAGGAAAATGTAGCCACCATCAGCGCCAACGAGCAGATGAACCGCGACAATCTTTTCGCGGGGATGAGCGCGGAGCAGATACGTGCAGCCCAGCTATCTCATATTTCAGAGGAAGCACAGGTGGCTATGGCCAACGCCTATGGCTCAGAAAAAGAGCTGGAGAACATGCGCGCCACGAATGCCGACAAAGAAGCCATGATGCAGCAGATGCTCCGCATGCAGCAGGACAGCACAGCGGCACAGATGAACGCCATGATGCAGATGGCAGGAATGATCAAGGACACCGCCACCGGAGTCAGCGGCTCTTTCCAGTCAGCGCAACAGCGGCAGATGGACACGCTCGAGGCCCAGCGGGCCCACGAGCAGGCAAGAAACGAGCATCTTCAGGATACCGCGATCGACAACCTCTCCAAAGTCAGCACAGCCGCCGCAAGCAACATAAACGCCTTCAACGGAGGAGTCGCCTCCAAGCAGCCTCAAGCCACTCCCGCCATAGCGCCGACAGACGTCATCGAATGCCAGTGCTATAACTGCGGACACAACATCAAAATCGCCTATGGAGTTCAGGCATGTCCTGACTGCGGAGCTCCTTTCCAATGGTAAAATTCAAGTATCGCAATAATATATGAATAAAGGCATCAATCTTGACGGAGACGCGGCTGTCGTAGGCGGAATCCACAGCGACTCACATGACGTGACCAACCACGTCAACACCTACAACACATCTAACCAGAATACGGTGTATAACCACAACAACGTATATCAGGCACAGAAGACCGAAGCCGAGCTCCGGCAAGACAACGAGCAGGTCTTCATGCAAGCCGTATGCGGGTGTTTTTCCGACGGAATCCTCAGTGAGGCCGAGATGGCGGAACTCAACCGACTGCGTCTTCAGCTGCAGATACCGCAGCAAAGAGCCAACGCGATAATAGACGAAGTACGCCGAAGCGCAGTAATCCTAAACTCAGGGGAAGCCAACAACTTCCTGTCGGCCCAGCTTCTCGAGGAAATATACAACGCTGTGGCCAGCAACAATACCGAAATCCTCAAGCGAAAGTTTACGGCACTGGAAAAGATAGCGTCATCATCGCTTGACAGCGACGTGCAGTTCTACTACCACATGCTGCTCTCAAGCATGTATCCGGAAAGGTCGACCCTGAGTTTCATCAAGACATCTACCGACAACTACTGGCAACTCTTCTGGGCTCACGTTGCGTATGTGAAACTCGGCAACACCCAGACAGCCGAAGCGCTTCTCCCGCGACTCGGAGGATTCGGTGCGCCGCAAGGTGATGTGGCCCTGCTAATGGCTCTCGACAATCTCTGGGACTACATGAGAAACGGCAATGATGCCTACTTTTCAGGTCAGACTTCCACATATCTTGAAAAGGCGGCCTCCATCGGAATGAGCGAGGTGCTTTATCCCCTGTGGTATGCTGTAGATGACGCCGTAAAGGGAGCTGCATCGAAAGGTGAATTCAAGGAATTCTTCGCGAGCCAGACATTGAAGGAATTCCATAAGCCCGTCGTCACCGAGAAGTCGGATGCAAGGCCGACACCCCCTCCTATGCCGAAATTCAACCCTCAGAACGTAAGCCTCGGACAGATGCAGGGATTCAATCCCCTTCAGGCAGCGCAAAGCATGGGCTTCGGCGCATCAGGATCCATCCCTCAGATGACCGGAATGCAGAATGCGTGGCAGCAGCCGTCAAAAGCCTATGGACCGGCAACGCCTCCACCGATGCCGGGAATGAACCGACAGGCTATGCCAACGCCACCCCCTATGCCTGCGCCCAACGCATGGAAGGGAGAGGCACCCGACGAATTCAAGGAGCACTATGGTATAGTACTCACGGATACGAATGTACTTGCTCAGAAATACGGCAGAAGCCGAGAGGAGATCATTGCGGTGTTCCAGCCGTTTTTCGACACAGCCGAAGAGCAGAACATGCACTGGGGCTTTCTTGACGTGGCCGACCATTACGGGGAAATGGCTTCCACTGACTGGCTTGAATACAACAACCTTGTGTCGCGGTTTATCCAGACCTACGGTCTGCCGGCAGGTCCGGACCTTCACCTTATGATAGTCGGGGGCGCGGATGTGATACCAGTTCCTGAAGTCAGCGACCCCTACGAGCATGGAAGCGGCACTATTCCTACCGATACATGCTACAGCTTCGACGGCACCTACCTGCCTGATCTTGTAGACGGAGGAAACTTCGTGCTCGAGATATCACAGGCACGCAACAATACAGCGCGACTGCCGCTTGAAGACGGAGAACTATCAACCGACCCGACAAGCGACCTCGGAGCCTATTTCAACCTAAGCGGAGCCTTCGGCGGGGGAATACCTGTCAGTTCAGTAGTCATGAGCAGCAATTCCGACTGGATTCCGGCGAGCGCCACGATGAGCCAGCATCTGCCGCTTCTCTGCGGAACTGATGACCCCTCGCTCACGCGCGACAGGATGTATGTAAGTCCGGGACTTCTGACGGACAATGATGAGGCTATGGCCGTCTATTCCGATTCCATATCGCGTGCGGGGATGCTGATGTTTAATCTCCATGGAGCGGACTCTCCGGCCATGGCGGGTTTCTACAGCAGCGGAGAGGCGTTCAACCCTACCCTACTTAAGCAGAGCGGCGCGAGGGTACTGAACACAGTGGCATGTTTCGGCGCGAGATACAAGGGAGGCTACACAAGAGAGCAGTCAATGGTATTGAGTGCCCTTTACGGAGGGGGCATACTCCTCTACGTCGGATCGCTTGTGCCGGTACCGATGTACAGCAACTATGATACCGACGAGGTGCGTGAGCTGATGCTTCATCCCGGCACCGGAAGCGAGGTCTTCATGCGGCTCTTCCCGCTCTATCAGTTCAAGGGTATGACGGCGGGACGCGCATTGCTTCAGGCGAAATGCGACTACTTCAACATGATGCGCCATGTGGAGCACGACGGGTTCTCGCTCAGCACCGCGCTGATGTTCTGCCTCTACGGCAATCCTATGCTTCATGTCAAGGCGAGGGAAGACGTAGTGGCGGCAGCCCGCAACAACACGGCCATTCCGGCAGGAGAAGTGAAGTCAATGCCTATGCCTGTAAGGAAGACCCTTACGCAGCGCGTGATGCAGAAAAACACAGGCAAGAGCATTCTTGAGCAAGCCATGGGATATGTCGACGCCAACCTCTCCGCCATACGCGGATATACGGAGCAATACGTATATCAGGCGCTCGGACTGCCACCGGCATATCTCGACAGCATCGACGCATTGAGCCGCCCTCTCGAGCATGGCAGCTACGAGACCGGGTACAGTTTCAACTACGTTGATCCGTATTCGCCATTCAGCCCTGAGAAGCATGTGGAGACAGACGCTCAGGGACGGATAAAGAGAGTGTATTCAACAAAATAAACAAACTTTTAGGAATTCATAATGCATAATTAGCTACGCTCAAGCTAAAGCAAGTCATAATGCATAATTATTTGTCGCTGAAATAAACTAAACTATGACAGCCTGATATTATGCATTTCGAACTAACAGATACTAAAATCATAAATAAAAATACATATGGGACTTTTCGGTTTTAAATCAAAAAAGGAAGTAGAGGAGGAAAAGAGGAAAGCGGCAGCGGAAGCAGCCCGACGGGTAGAGGAAAACAATCTCACCAACCTCACCAACCTGAGCACAGGAAGCCAAGTCAATATAGCTATTCCCTACTTTGATGTATTTGATCCCCGTCTGACAGATACAGGAGTACCGGTATCAGTACACGGCAGTATCGTTTACGCAATCGAGGACCTTGATATGTTTCACAGCATCAACAAGCGTGAGGCATACAGCGACGAAACTTTCCAGAACAAGCTTCGCGGCACAGTCACAAAGTTTGTAAAGAGCGTGGTCAGCAACGCGCCGTCAGACGCCAATATCCCGGTAGTTCAGATCGAGCGTAAGGTTCTTGAAATCAGCAATCTTGTGGAGAACTATATTGTGCCGAAAGTGGAGGCTCTTTTCGGAGTCAAGGTGCGCAGTTTTGACATCACTGCAATCAACGTGGACAAAGACAGCCGTGGCTACCGTGAACTGAAGGCCATCACTGCAGATCTTGAGCAAGAACGAATAAAAGCAAAGCACAACTCAGACCTTAACGCTTTCAATACCCAGAGCGACCTTAATGTTGATGCACTGAAGCGTCAGCACGAGATGAGTTTCGGAAACCAGGAGGAACTTCAAAGGATGAACCTTGAGCATCAGCGTGAGACGATGCGTATTCAGAGGGAGGAGATGCAGCGTGCAAGCCGTCTGCAGACCGAGCAGACATTCCTTGGGGCACATCAGGCCAACCTCAACGCCAATGTGCTGAACAACGCAGCCGATAATGGTCTTGACGCGTTCCAGACTAAATCTTCGATGGGGATGCCTCAGATGCCTGGAGTAGGTATGGGTATGCCTGGAATGGGAGCGCCATCTATGCCGGCAGAGCCAAACGTTCAGTATATGGTCGGCGTCAACGGTCAGCAAGCAGGACCATTCAACTGGCAGCAGATGAAGCAACTCGTACAGCAAGGACAGCTTACAGCACAGAGCTATGTCTGGAAGCAGGGAATGCCGCAGTGGGCACTTGCCGGACAGGTGATGGAACTGCAGCCACTCTT
>JAIEBK010000061.1 GCA_029070945.1 Muribaculaceae bacterium | reverse complement strand
TTTTTTTATCTTAAAAATATTGCGGGAGTTGCAAAAAAATATTAATTTTGTATCCCGTTATGAAGAAAGGATTCGACAACGACAAGTATCTTAAGATTCAATCCGAACATATTCAGGAGAGAATCGCTCATTTCGGCAATAAGCTCTACCTTGAGCTCGGTGGTAAACTTTTCGATGACTATCATGCCAGTCATGTGCTTCCGGGGTTCCAGCCCGACAGCAAGCTCCGGATGTTTCAGAAACTAAAAGATCAGGCTGAGATAGTTATTGTAATCAGCGCCCTCGACATCGAGCGCAACAAGATGCGCGGTGACCTCGGCATCACCTACGACATGGACGTGATACGTCTGCGTAAGGAATTCCAGAACCTCGGTTTCTATGTCGGCTCGGTATGCGTGACGCACTACAACGGTCAGATAAGCGCCGATAAGTTCCGCGCGAAACTTGAGCGCATGGGTATCACCGTATATTATCACTATCTTATCGAAGGATACCCTGCCAACGTCGACCTAATTGCTTCAGACGATGGATTCGGACACAACGACTATATCAGGACCTCGCGTCCGCTCGTGATAGTGACGGCTCCCGGTCCTGGCAGCGGCAAGATGGCTGTCTGCCTCAGCCAGCTCTACAACGAGCACAAAAACGGCGTGACTGCCGGCTATGCCAAGTTCGAGACTTTCCCCGTATGGAACCTTCCCCTCAAGCATCCGGTCAACATAGCCTATGAGGCCGCTACGGCTGACCTTAACGATGTGAACATGATAGATCCTTTCCATCTTGAGGCTTACGGAAAGACAGCTATCAACTATAACCGGGATATCGAGATTTTCCCTGTGCTGAATACCCTTTTTGAGGGAATCTACGGCAGTAATCCTTATAAATCTCCTACAGATATGGGCGTGAATATGGTAGGCTTCTGCATCAGCGATGATGCTGTATGCTGCCGTGCGTCAAACAACGAGATAATACGCCGCTACTTCACGGCCCTCAACAATATGGCCAAGGGGGAAGACAACAAGTCGGAGGTGGATAAGATAGCCCTGCTTCTGAAGCAGGCCAAGCTTGACGCTTCATATCGTCCATGTATCGGGGCGGCACGCGAGCGTTCAGAGAATAGCGGACTTCCGTGCAGCGCAATAGAACTGGCCGACGGCACTATCATCACAGCCGAACAGAGCGAACTTCTTGGTCCGAGCAGCGCGCTTATACTCAACGTAGTCAAGCATCTCGCAGGAATCGACCATGCTGTCAAGCTCATCCCGCAGGAGATGATTGAGCCGATACAGCATACGAAGACCACCTATCTCAAAGGGCATAATCCCCGTCTGCATAGCGATGAGGTACTGGTGGCGCTTTCCGTGCTCAGCACACATGACGAAAAATGTAAGAAAGCTCTTGAGACACTTCCGGAACTCGACGGATGTCAGGCTCACTCTACGGTGATGCTCGGTGAGGTAGACCATAAGATATTCAAGAAACTCGGCATCAGTCTCACCTGTGATCCCGCAAAGAAGAACTGATGTGGTCTAAATAATCTTGCATCTTACATGAAGAGAATCGATTTTGTCAGACTCCGTAAAAGGGCCGGAATGAGTCAGCGCGAGCTGGCTGACCTTCTTCAGGTGCGTCCCAGTTTTCTCTCAGCCATTGAAAACGGGAAAAGCCGCATGCCTGAGGAGAAAATCGACAGGATCAAGGAAATATTCGAACTCGACAGTCTCGACGATTATATGGTGGAGGAGCATTTGGAACAGATCGTGCCTCCGCATACTCATGCCATGGACCAGAACGACACTCTCGCCCAGCTTCTCAACCATTTCCATGATCTTGCTCACCAGCGCGAGAGGGAACACTCCGGACAGGATGTGGACACCGCGGCAAGAATAGAATTCCTTTCAAAACGCAACGACCGTCTGTCGGAACGAGTAGACGATCTGCGCGACGAGGTGGACACCCTTCGCGAGGAAAATCTACGCCTGAAGGAACTCCTTCTCAAAAACGGCATCCAATACTGATTTAGTAACGGTATGCTCCGCATGCATCCACGCACGTATTAAATACCAATCTCTACGATATACTCGTCGGGGGTAGCTGCCAGCACTTCAGCGTTGAAACCCCAATGTCTGATCATCTCCGCCAGCATATGTGCCGGAGGCAGATGGTCGTGTTCTGCTTTCCTTTCATGGTGGATATTGTTGATGAACTCTTCATCTGACGGAAAGGCAATCACAATCCTTCCGTCGGGCTTCATGTTCATTTTAAAAAGCCATTCCAATGTATCTGAGGGTGCATGAAGATGCGGATATACCGAGTAAAGCAACGCTACGTCGTATTTACCGGGAATCTGCTCTTCCTCAAAATCTATATTGAGAAATCCCACGTTTTTAAGATGTCCGTATTTCTTTCGCGCCAGTGAGAGCATACCTTCCGAGAGGTCGATCGCGGTAATATGCCCGTTATCGCCAACCATTTCGCTCAGATACGGTACAAGAACGCCGGTACCTGTGCCGAGATCAAGGATATCCATTCCCATACGGATATTTAGTTTCCCGAGAACGCTTATTATCCTTTCAGGTGTGGAACGAACCTCGTTATCATCCCATGTGGGAGCGAGCGCGTCGAAAAAATCTATTTCTGATTGAGTCATATATAATGAAGTGATGTTTTAGTAAACTTTTCTGCAAAATTAACCAAAATATACTGAATATTCAAATATTTTTGTTAACTTTGCCGAAAATTTATAAAGATATACAACCCAAAATTATGAACAGACAACTATCGATTTTTATTCCATTGTCATTGGTTGCTCTATGCGCAGGCGCATCTGAGCTACGCAGAGATACCGTCGGCCTGAAGGAAGTTGTAGTCACGGCTCCTTTGAAGACTGATCCTGAACTGATTCCCCTTAATGTCACTCAGGTCACCGCAGGCCAGATTGAAAATTCAGGGGAAAGCTCCCTACTTCCTGTGTTGGTTTCTAAGGTGCCGGGGCTCTTTGTGACAGAGCGCGGTTTCGCAGGATATGGAGTCTCTGGAGGAAGTGCCGGAGAAGTAAACATCCGTGGAGTCGGTCAAGGCAACAAGGTGCTGTTCATGATCGATGGTCAGCCTCAGTGGGCCGGTGTGTTCGGTCACAGTCTTGCCGATACATATGTGGCTAACGGAGTGGAGAGGGTAGAGGTGGTGAAAGGACCATCCTCACTGCTCTATGGCTCGAATGCAATGGGCGGTTCGATCAATCTTATCACGCACACACAGAAGAAAGATGGACTGACAGGAAGGGCACGGGCATTGTTCGGATCGTTCAGCACACAGAAATTCGCACTCTCATCCGGCTATAAGAAAGGAAAGTTCTCCGCCACTCTTTCCGGACAGCTTGACAGAAGCAACGGCAACCGTGAGCGTAGCGAATTCTGGCTCGCGAATGAATTCGCGCAGCTTAAATACGCGGCCTCAAAGAGCTGGAGCGTCGCCGGTATGCTCGACATGACCCAGACACACGCAAACAATCCCGGAACACTGCAGGATCCTCTTGAGAATATGTGGACCGATGTGTTCCGCGGCACCGGTGGGCTGTACGTAAAGAATGATTATGAGAATATGGACGGTGGAATACAGGGATATATAAACTGGGGGCGCAATAAGGTTGACGACGGTAATGCTCCCGGCCAGACACCACGCGACTATATCTTCAATTCAACAGACTACAACATGGGTATCACCGCATATGAGTCATTCTATCTCTGGAAAGCCAATACTTTTTCGGCAGGAGTTGATTTTCAGCACTGGGGCGGTCATATATGGAATATCAATAAGGAAGATGCCTCTATCCGCACATCGGAAGCCAGACACAATGTCAACGAGATAGCTGGCTATGTAATGATGCAGCAGGGTTTCTTCAACGACATCCTCAATATCAACGGTGGCGTACGTCTGCAACATGGCTCTACCTACGGCAACGTATGGGTGCCTCAGGCCGGACTGATCGTAAAACCCGGTCATGCCTCGCAGATCAAGGCATCGTTCAGCAAGGGTTTCCGTGCGCCTAACATACGTGAGCTCTATCTCTATCCGCCCGCAAATCCTGATCTTAAGCCGGAGTATATGCTCAACTATGAGGTAAGCTATCGCCAGCATTTCCTTGACTACCGCCTGATGCTCGGAGCCGCGATCTTCTATATCGACGGAAAAAACATGATTCAGACCGTACGGGTTGACGGCCGTCCGCACAATGTCAATACCGGAAAGTTCCATAATAAAGGATTTGAGATCGAGGCCGCATACAGCATCCTTTCTGACCTTCATGCGAATGCTTCGTGGTCATATCTCCATACGGACTCTGACAATCTCTACTCTCCGAAAAACAAGCTTTGCGCTGAGATAACATATTCACCGGGTGATTTCAGCTTTACTCTTGAGGACCAAAGCATCTGGAGCATGAAAAACGGAAATCCCGACGGCTCGACCGAGAGTTATACATTGGTTAACTTCAGAGCAGCGTATACTCTCAATTCCGGGTCGGCGGTTCCTGTGACACTTTCAGTAAAAGTGGATAATATAGCCAACAAGCACTATCAGATCATATACGGGTGTCCTATGCCCGGCACTACAATAATGGGAGGAGCCGAGTTTAAATTCTAACCCTCCTAACCCATTTAAACCCCCTAAACCATCTAAACTCCCTAACCCATCTAAACTTCTTAAACCACCTAAACTCCTTAAACATTTAACCAACCCATGAAAGCCCGTCTTTCATTGCTATATTTTCTCCAGTTTGGAGTATGGGGCTGCTACCTGACCAGTTTCGGCCAATTCCTCGGATCCGGAGGAATTGGCGGCCGGATTGCATGGTTTTACGCCGCCATCGGAATTGTGTCCATCATCACTCCATCACTCTTAGGACGTCTTGCCGACCGTATAGGACGTCCTGAGAGACTCCTTGGAATATGCCATCTAACCGCTGCGGCGGTTATGCTTGCAATGTGGAGATATGGAATGACACATCCTCAGCTGAATTTCAGTGTGTTTTATCCGCTTTATCTCCTTTTTCTTGCTCTGTATATGCCTACGATGGCACTTGCCAATACCGCATCATTCGGACTTCTGAATCAAAACGGACATAACACGGTGACGTCTTTTCCTTCAATTCGCATATGGGGAACGGTAGGATTCGTTGCTGCAATGTGGTTTGTTAACTCCGCCTATTGGATTGACGGGACTTTCGGATTCTCTTTCAGCGACAACGGAGCGGCAGGACACTCGCGTTTTCAGTATAATGCCATGCAGCTATTATGTAGCGGCATAATGGGAATCCTGACATCTCTTTATTCGTTCTCTTTACCATCCCTGAAGCCATCAGCGAATTGTCCGGTTGACGTTTTATCCGATAGGGTTTCATTAAAGGATTCTGTAATCGCGATGTTCGGAAAGCGGGAGATAGGAGTGTTCCTGATTTTCGTAATGCTGTCTGGCGTCTGCCTTCAGATCTCTAATGGTTTCGTGACTCCTTTCATAACTCATTTCAGCGGATTTGCAGAGTATGCGGATTCGTTTGCATCGGGCAACGCCACCATGCTTTTCTCCCTGTCACAGATATCCGAGGCTGTCTGCATACTTCTTGTGGGTATTTCCCTCAAATGGAAAGGTATCAGGTATGTTTATGCCATAGGTCTGCTTGCCTGGTCATTGAGGTTCCTGATGCTTGGTGTCGGCAATCCGGGCGACGGACTCTGGCTGCTCGTCGGCTCGATGCTGGTGTACGGTTTGGCTTTCAATTTCATCACTATAGCCGGACATCTATATATCCAGCAGGTGGCACCCACAAACATGAAAGGGTTCGCCCAGGGGTTGATGATGTTCATGAGCAACGGTATCGGAGCGACATTCGGCACTATCGCCGCCGGTTCGATCGTCAATAAATGGTGTCATTGGGAAATGTCCGGCAATTCAGGTTCCGGAGCTCAGATGCGGCTGTTTATGGGTGATTGGACCTATCCATGGTGCATATTTGCAGCCTATGCCTTCATCGTCATGCTATTGTGGCTTCTGTTCTTTCGAAAGAATCGATTGACTGCTAATGTCCGGTAGGGACGCACGGTCCGTGCGTCCACCTCCCCCTGAGAAATTTTGCAGGAGGTAGTAATGACTGGAACTTTACATGTCAAGTAAACACAGGATGATGGCTACTACCGGATAGGCGAGCAGGAAGGAGTCGATACGGTCGAGTATGCCGCCATGTCCCGGAATCCAGTGTCCTGAATCCTTAGCCCCGTAGAAGCGTTTTATCTTCGACTCGAGAAGGTCGCCGAGGGTTCCGAAGATGCATGTAAGGACTCCTATTGCAATCCAGATCCATAGAGGAAAGTCTGCCATTCCAAAAAAGGAGTCGCAGTAGACATCGAGTAGAACAGTACCTATAATAGTAAGCACACAGCCGCCTATGAAGCCTTCCCACGTCTTGTTGGGTGAGACGGAGGGACAGAGCTTGTGGCGCCCGGTGAGCGAACCAACTATATATGCTCCGGAGTCGTTGATCCATAGTAGGGCAAAGACAAGCAAGGCAAGGCGCTGGACGGGAAATATCGTCATCATCGCCAAAGGTATACCCAGATATCCGAATCCAAACATGGGAGTCTTTGCGTAGTCTCCGGCTATGAATTCTTTTGCAGTCACTCCCTTTATCCTGCTGACAGAAATATAATATGCACAGCACATAAGGAGAAAGACAGCTGAGAGAGCTATTACCCATGCATAAGGAATCATAATGCTAAATTTTATGACACTGATGGCGAGGTCTACTCCAAGTACTGATGTGACATAGATTGGTAACAGACGTCGCGAATATCCCATGGCCATATGGTTGAGCTCACAGTATGCGATGGAGGCGAAGAGCATGGCAAGGGCATAGATCGACCATCCGCCATATACGATGGCGAGGATGATTACAGCCGCATATATGATGCCGGAGATGGCGCGTATGAGAAACTTATGCATAAGTGGTTTTAATGTTTAACTGTTTTTGGATTTAAAAGTCATTGCTCTCCGAGTTCACCAAGAACTTTATATGCAAAATTAATAAAAATCATGGATATATTAGGGGAAAATGTGGAGAAATTGCGGGAATTTTGTTATTTTTGCATCATGATAGATAAAATAGTGAAGTATTTTCCTGACCTGACAGACCGTCAGCGGGAGCAGTTTGAGGCTATGATGACTCTTTATCCGGAATGGAATGAGAAGATAAACGTCATAAGCCGCAAGGATATAGCCAATCTGGAGGAGAGTCATCTTCTCCACAGCCTTGCCATCGGGAAGTTCATTAAGTTCACTCCCGGCACCCGGGTGATGGATTTCGGCACAGGGGGAGGTCTTCCGGGTCTACCGCTTGCGGTGCTTTTCCCTGATGTGAAATTTCATCTCATAGACAGAGTCGGAAAGAAACTAAAAGTCGCGGCAGACATATCGGAGAAGATAGGACTTGACAATGTCACCTTCCAGCATGGCGACAGCGGGGAATGCCATGATAAGTTCGATTTCGTGGTGAGCCGGGCTGTAATGCCTCAGCCCGAACTGGTCAGGCTAAGCAGGAAAAATATATCTTCCGAGCAGCGGAATGCCATTCCTAACGGTGTTATAGCTTTGAAGGGTGGAGATCTGGAGTCGGAACTCAGGGGAATGAATAGTTCGGAGACAGTGAAAATATCCGGCTATTTCGGAGAAGATTTTTTCGAGACAAAGAAAATAGTATACACGCCTGTATAAATCAGGAATTTTGTAATATTGAGAATTACTATGCTGAAGATAGCGAGATTCGGATTCTATATGTTCGGAATCAACACTTATGTGGTTTATGATCCTGAAGTGAAAGAGGCTGCGATTATTGATCCGGGCATGAGCCGGAAAGAGGAGTTCGAGGCTATGGAGAAGTTTATCGATAGAGAAGGCCTTAAAGTGACCCATCTGATAAACACTCATCTCCATATAGACCATGCGATTGCCGACAACTGGGTGAAGGCAAAATACGGAGTGCCTGTGGAAGCGCATGCCGATGATGCCATGCTTGGTGAGCGTATGAAGATGCAGGCCGAGATGTTCGGTCTTCGTGCCGATGACATTGCAGTGGAGATAGACACAAAACTTAAGGAGGGAGACGTAATCAGGATCGGCAGGGGAGAGCTGAAGGTGATTCATGTGCCCGGTCACAGTCCGGGCGGCGTTTGTCTTTATGACAAGGCTGACGGATTCGTGATAGTCGGTGATGCTTTGTTTCAAGGCAGCATAGGGCGTACTGACCTTATGGGTGGAAATCACCGGCAGCTCATAGAGGCTGTAAAAAACAAATTGCTAACGCTTCCGGGAGAAACAACAGTATTCTCGGGCCATGGGGATGCTACCACCATAGGTCGGGAGCGCGACAGCAATCCGTATTTGATTTAAGATTTAAGGGGTGAGGGTTAAGGAACAAGGATAAAGAAATAATATGGAAGCGATAAGGACACGATTGATCAATTTAGTGGCGCTTTGCGCAGAGTATTGCTCTACATTGGAGCAATGCCGGGAAGTGGAGCTTAAGGAACTGACCGAGACCCTTCTCGGGCAGTTGCCTCGAATCTATTATGAGTTCCATGACATTGACGCCGGGGAAAGCGCTTCGCTTGAAGAATGGGGTGTCGGTGTGAGCGACCACCTTGACGAAGAGCAGTATGAGAGCGTCAGGATGCAGCTGGCGGCCGCTTTCGGAGAAGATGACACTTATCTCGAGACATTTGAGAAGGATATGAAGTATTCCGACACTCCCATAGCCACTACTGTGTCGGAAAATCTCGCCGACATATATCAGCCGCTCTTCGACTTCGTGGTGGAGGTAAGGGAAAGCGACGGGGATAACCTCGAGGAAGCATACCGGGCATGCAGGGAAGGATTCAGGGAATACTGGTCTCAGACACTCTGCAATGTGATGAGAGCTCTGAATGCGATCGGTAATAATTGAGAATGGTGATTTCAAAAATACTGTTATGATACAAAGACTGATGAAATGGATGGATGAGTCGACCTGCAACTTTATGGCAGTCAGGACCATCTGTAACGAACTTGACGGGGCGGGATTTATCCGGCTTGATCCACGCGATGAATGGGATCTGGAATGTGGAGGAAAATACTATGTGGTGAAGAATGATTCCGCTGTCTTTGCATTCGTGGTCGGGATAGACGCCCCCGGATATTCTGGTTTCCGCATCATTTCGTCTCATAGCGATTCCCCAGGATTTAAGATAAAGCCTAACTGTGAGATCTACGGGGAGGGTGGCGTCATCAGCCTGAACGTGGAAAAGTATGGAGGTGGAATTCTCTATACATGGTTTGACCGTCCTCTCTCAATTTCCGGAAGAGTGATGACAGCAGGAGAGGATGCTCTGCATCCCGTGACGAATCTTGTAGACCTCAGACGACCGGTCTGCACCATACCGCACCTTGCTATCCATTTCAACCGGGAGGTGAACGAAGGCAACCGGCTCAGCGTGCAGAAGGATATGAAGCCCGTCGTCGGCTATTTCACCAAAGAGAAGATAGAAGAATATAAAGAGCATGGAGGAATAGTGAAGTGTCTTTTGGCTGACCACCTTGGAATCCAGCCGGAAGAAATCATCGACTACGAACTGAACCTCTATCCGCTTGAAAAGGCGCAGCTGATAGGTGCGGATCAGGAATATTTTCAGTGTGGCCGTATCGATGACCTCAGCATGGCCTTCGCTTCTCTGGAGTCATTGCTTCAGGAATGCGACGCACCATGCGGTGCCACCCGTGTTATGGCTGTATTCGATAATGAAGAGACCGGTTCCGGAACAAAACAGGGAGCGCATTCTCCGGTGCTCCGGATGATTCTTGAGCGCATCTGCCTTTGCGTCGGATTTGGTCCTCAGGCATTTTACCGCACTGTTGCCAACTCTTTCATGATTTCTGCCGACGACGCGCATGCGTGGCATCCGAACTATAACGAGAAATATGATCCGACAAACCATCCGGTGATAGGTGGAGGTCCTGTGGTCAAGATCAACGCCAACTGCAAGTATATGACCGACGCAGACGGAGCTGCTGTCTTTCGTACGCTTTGTGAGGAGGCCGGCGTAAAGTGCCAGTATTTCGTCAATCATTCAGACGTTGCCGGAGGTTCAACACTCGGAAATATCCTTACCGGACAGCTTGATATCCGTGGCGTTGACATGGGTGCTGCCATCTGGGCCATGCATTCCGCCGCCGAGACGGCAGGCGTGCAGGATCATATCGATATTGTAAAGGTGTTCAGGAGATTCTTCTCCTGATATCTTCTGTCCGGGCTTTAATATTTGGCTAATTACATAAGAAGCCGTCTCGGATTTCCGAGACGGCTT
>JAIEBK010000060.1 GCA_029070945.1 Muribaculaceae bacterium | reverse complement strand
GTATTGATAAGCAATACCGTGCGTCTTTCCATATATTCAAAAAGATTTACTATACATACAATGCAGCTTGTCGGCGCTACCGATAGCTTCATAAGGCAACCATTTATAACGGCTAACGCCATAGTCGGGGCACTCTCCGGGTTAGTCGCAGGAGGAGTTCTGACCGGAACGCTTGCGCTTAGCGGCAGTTTTGGCATGTCTGAACTTGTCGGGCTTGTCGGATGGCCATGGATGGTTGTGGTCGATGTTGCCCTTATAGCGGGAGGTGCTTTCATATGTGCTGTAGCGGCGTTGTTGTCCACTACACGCCATCTGCGGCAGGATTATGGAGAGCTTTTCAAATGACGCATTGTGGCTATATTGAAATAAATGCTGAATAATTAAATTATAAATAATATTATCATATAGTATTAACGTGAAGATAAAGATGCCCACTCCCCGGCAGGGAGACATAAAGAAAGTTGAAGAAAGTCAGCGTGCGTTCGGACGTAATAATTATATAGCCATGGCTTGTTGTCTGGCGCTTATTGTAATAGGCTTTATCCTTATGGCAGGGTCAGGCAGTTCGGTAGAACAAGGGTTTAATCCTGACATCTTCTCGACCCGTCGAATTGTAATAGGTCCTGCTGTGACCTTCCTTGGATTTCTTCTGATGGCATTTGCCATTCTTGTCAGGCCGTCCAAGTAATTACTGTTTATATTCAAAGTTGGAAATTAATCTCAATTTTTAGATTCTCAATTAAAAATTAAGAAAAATGGATTGGTTAGATGCCCTCATTCTTGGCATTGTCCAGGGACTTGCCGAATATCTTCCTATATCTTCAAGCGGACATCTTGTGATATTCCGTGAAATTCTTGGTCTGAAACTTGAAGGTGAAGACGCGTTGCAGTTTGATGTGATTCTCCATGCCGCTACCGTATGCAGCACTATAGTGATTTTGTGGCCGCTTTTCCGAGACCTATGCAAAAGTTTCTTTACTTTCAGCCGGGATGATAACTTCTGGTATGTCATAAAGATACTCGTAAGCTGTATCCCGATTGCTATTGTGGGATTCTGTTTCAAGGATCTTGTAGAGAGTGTCTTCACAGGAAATCTGACGGTCGTGGGTATCTGTCTGCTGGCTACGGCGTGTCTGCTCACATTCGCGCATTTCAGTGATAGGCTGATGAGCGGTAAGATGGTAAGTGCCAGCCGTGGGCGCGACATAACATTCGCTGATGCCTTTACGATCGGAGTCGCTCAGGCGGTCGCTGTCCTTCCCGGTCTCAGCCGAAGCGGCACTACTATCGCCACAGGTATCCTCATAGGCGATAAGCGCGACAAGATAGCCTCGTTCTCATTCCTTATGGTGATAATACCGATACTCGGAGAAGCGCTTCTTAGCGTCAAGGACATAATTGCAGGTGAAGCTGCCGGACAGGCCCCGGTCTCTGCGACTTGCCTTGTAGTAGGTTTCATCTCGGCTTTTGTCGTTGGATGCGCTGCCTGCAAATGGATGCTTAATCTTGTCAGGAAAGGCAAACTGATATGGTTTGCGGTGTATTGTCTTGCCGTGGCCGTACTTTGTCTTGTCTGGTAAAATGGATGAATAAGATGGATTTCATATCAGGAGAAATATTAGGAATTGACAAACCGTTGGGATGGACGTCTTTTGATGCGGTGAAGCGCGTCAGAGGAGCCATTCAGAGACGACTTAATGTAAAAAAATTCAAGGTGGGACATGCCGGAACCCTTGATCCTCTCGCAACGGGTGTCCTGATAATATGCACGGGAAGGTCTACACGTGAGATAGAGCGTCTTCAGAACGGTACTAAGGAATACATCGCTACCGTTCGTCTCGGCGCTACCACTCCGAGTTTTGATCTTGAGACGGAGATCGATGCTACGTATCCATACGAACATATAACGGAGGAAATGATTAAAGAGATCCTTCCTCGTTTCACCGGAAGTATTATGCAGGTGCCTCCTGTTTTCAGCGCTGTAAAGGTAGATGGCAAGCGGGCTTATAAATATGCTCGCAAAGGTGCGGAAGTGGAACTGAAGGCAAAACCGCTTGTGATCGAGCAGCTGGAGATGCTTCCTTCCGTTTTGCCGGAACTCAGGCTTCGGATAGTGTGTTCGAAAGGTACATATATAAGGGCTCTGACACGCGACATCGGAGCGGCGCTCGGATCCGGCGCGCATCTGACCGCTCTATGCCGTACGCGGGTCGGAGCCATTCGGCTTGAGGACTGTATGAGTGTAGACCGGGCTGTTGAAAAGATAGCCGCTTGCGAAGTGACTTATCCTGATGACTTCAAGTTAAATATAAAAGATTAAATCAAAAAAAGAATATTTCATATAGGATTATCACGAGAGTTCTGCGGGCTCCGACAGCAATGATAATCTGACAACCGAAGACTTCTATAATGAAACTCTCACAATTCAAGTTCAAACTCCCCGATGCGCAGATTGCTATGCATCCATCGGAAAACAGAGACGAGTGCCGCCTGATGGTGGTGGATGTACGTGACGGAAGCATCAAGCACTGTATCTTTAAGGATATAATCAATTTTTTTGAAGATCAGGACGTGATGGTCTTCAACGATACACGCGTATTTCCTGCACGATTGTTTGGCAATAAGGAAAAGACTAACGCGAAGATAGAGGTGTTTCTTCTCAGGGAACTGAATGAAGCCAATAAATACTGGGATGTGCTCGTGGAGCCGGCGCGTAAGATCCGGATAGGCAACAAACTTTATTTTGGAGAGGACGACTCAATGGTGGCCGAGGTTATTGACAACACTACATCACGTGGCAGGACCTTGAGGTTCCTTTATGATGGCCCTCACGATGAGTTCAAGGCGGCTCTGTACGCGTTGGGCGACACTCCTCTGCCTGACTACATTACCAGAGATGCCGAACCAGACGATGTAGAACGCTATCAGAATATTTTCGCTACGAAGGAAGGTGCGGTGATGGCTCCGGCTGCAGGACTCCATTTCAGCCGTGAACTTATGAAGCGTCTGGAGATTAAAGGTGTGGAACGTGGCTTCATTACCCTCCACTGTGGAAGAGGCAATTTCCGCGACATTGATGTTGAAGACCTTACAAAACACCGCATGGATTCTGAGGAGATGTTTGTTGAGGAAGAAGTAGTCGAGATGGTAAATGCGGCAAAAGACAGGGGATCGCGTGTATGTGCGGTCGGAACATCGACCATGCGTGCATTGGTGACTGCTGAGTGTATGAATGGTCATCTTATGCCTTTCGAAGGGTGGACCAACAAGTTCGTATTCCCGCCTTATGACTTCACTGTCTGTGATTCGATGGTATCAAACTTCCATCTTCCTTATAGTACACTGCTTATGATGGTGGCTGCATTTGGAGGATATGACCTCGTCATGAAAGCATATGACGTAGCTGTCAAGGAAGGATATATGTTTGGAGCATATGGCGACGCTATGCTTCTGCTGCGTTAGCAGTGAGGTTGTAGGGTTGTGAATAGAACTTAAAATTTTGAAAGCATAAC